>JASLXL010000263.1 GCA_030740335.1 SAR202 cluster bacterium
GGGCAAGCCACTCTGCGTCTCTAAGGGCAAGATAGTCGTTGGCGGTGATGATATGCACGCGCCTGCCCTGCGTCGCGTGAAGAATGGCGGGGAAAGCAGCGGCTATGGTCTTGCCCTCGCCCGCCTCCATCTCGACGACGCACCCTCGATAAAGTAGTTCGCCAGCTATCAGTTGCTCGTCCGTGGTCCTCAGCCGTAATGTCCCATCGGTATCGTGTGCCTCCAGCGCCTCGTAGAACCGCGCGGGTAGATGGATGTTCGTGCCGTAATCGGCAGCGCCTCGCTCTGCCACATAGACCATGCCCCACACGATCTCGGCGTCCACACTGCTTAACTTCATCTCTGCGACTGCGTCCCCGATGTGACGCCTGAATGCCAGAGAATCGATGAGCGATTCATCTGAGTGGAAGTCGGGTACTGATCGGTAAGAGCCCCGAGTGAAGATTGATTTCGAAATGTTGTGTAGTGGATGTGGCGGGTCCTGTGCGAAGACACGCCACGCCCCGAGGCGACGTGAGACCGTCTCGACTACGATACCGAATACCCAGGGCAGCGCGTCGCCCTGGATATCGGAGAGGGCGTCTTTCAACTCAGTGTCGGAGTATCGCGAGAACCCGAGACTACGCGCCTCGGCAGGAAGGCGGGAGACGCCTTCAGAAGGTCGCAGATCTGCTAGGGTCGCAAGTCTGGAAGCTAGCCTGCTTGGCCAGCCACCGGGTTTGGAGTCCGGGAATGGTACGACTCTCTCCAAGCAAAATACTCCTGTGCTGGCCAGACCCAGATCCTAGACTACACTTTATGCGGCGCTCGAATTTCCGGGGGACTCACAACCAGGACTGGATCCCCAGTGCCTCGTATGACGGCTTCGGACACACTACCCATAGTCAGTCGAGCAATGCCGGAACGCCCGTGAGTCGCGAGTGCCACGATGTCATGTGGCAACTCTCGCGCCAGTTCCACGATCTCCTTAGCTGGATGGCCGGCTAGCAATCGCCACTGGACACTTTTGACACATAGGGAAGAATCGCCTCGGACTGATCAGATCCATCCAACGGAACCAATATTTTCCCGATCACCGTACTGTGTCTCACGCTCCTGGTTCGGTTCCGTCGTTTCGGATAGATTGTACTATGGACAGATACTCGTCGCTGCTGTCTGCAGGGACGAGTCGGTACACTCCTTCGTACACCTCACGGACGATCTCGACGATTTCCTCTGGTCCTGGTCTTTTCGTAACCGGCACTATGACCAGGTCGAGGCTCCTGGGCGTGAGTCCCTGCGTATCCGGCACGCGGTATTCGCACGGTACGATCCAGGCATCCCAGTGTTGACGGTAGTAACGCCACAAAATACCTTCAGGCTCAAGTTCCGATATGATGTAGTCCAAGGGTCGCCCATGCTCGCCCCGGAGAGCGTCCAACACCTTTGACCGCAGCGCGGAATACACGCCCCTGCGCCGCATGTCCTTGCGGACCGCAGAGTAGAGTAGCATTGCGGCGTTCAGCTTCCCGAGCCGGGCTCCTGCCACCACTGCCAACATCCCACTATCGCCAAAAGCGCACAACATTCTGGTCATAGCTCGATCGTCGTGCGATGGATCTATTGTTTCTATAAACGTCGCCAGGTCTTCCACCTTAGCTGGACCGAGGTTTTCCTGCAGCAGGCTGTGGGCTTCGACGGCCGCCCCGCCGCCCGTCACCCATTTGACAACTAGATCGGCGGCCTCCATGACCATCAGCCCCTCCTCAAATCGATGACACGTTTTTCCTTCCGTGCATCCCGGAAATGGGCATCGTCGACAAAGGCCAATTCCAACTCCACGAATTTCCCAGCGAACAGATAGGCCAGATCGGGTTCCTTGCCAGTTAGTGAGCGTCTTATAATCTGCTCATCATCAGCCAGGTTATTCGGAAGCACGATGGTCATCTTGTCTCCGCCATCGTCGGTGAGTACTACCTCTATCGGCCCCAGCGTTCTCATCTCGCGGTATGCTGCCTTCAGGATACCGTCGTAGGACACCTTGACGCCGAGCAGCGACACACTGTCGTCCGTTCTCCCGATCACATCCACTCTGGGGTCTGGTAGGCCACAAGTACAGGGTCCTGGCCGCAACTTCACCAAATCGCCCAGGGCATACCTGAGCAACGGAAGCCCTTCTTGATGCAGGGTGGTTACCAATAATCTTCCGTGGGTGTCGTCCGGTTCCGCAGTCGAAATCTCGAGGAAATTCTGTTCATTGAACAGATGTATGCCGTCGTGGGCCCGGCACTCCATTCCCAGGGCTGATGTCTCGGATGCACCGTAATAGGCGAAAACCTCGAGCCCTAGGTTGTCGACAAGGCGCGCGTGAGCTGCACTTCGAAGTGGCTCGCCAACGTAAACCAGTGAACGTAATTTCGCATTCCTATGCTCCGCGAGTCCGTGAACCAGGATATCTAGACATCGTTCTAATACCGAAGGCACCGTGATGATGGCAGTGGGGTCCAGCACAAGTAGATCATTGATTGTCGCTGCCGGGTCGGGACCTGCTGAAAGGGCGTAGGCCTCTGCAACCCCCATCTCTTCGAGAGCGCGGGTGAATGAGACCATCAGCGTAAGCGGCCCAGTATCCAGGCACGCAACACGGTCATTGTCGCCAAGACCGCAAACACGGAACAGGCGCGCTAGGTACTTGGACTCCGCGATCTCATCGCGATAGGTGATCACCCGCCTCTTGCGATGTCCTGTGGTTCCTGAAGACGCCTCAAGGTCCACTACCTCGTCTGCCGTGGCAAAGGCCTCGTCGGCGAGTTGGTAGAAGGCGTCTCCTTCAAGGGGGGCCAGCGCTTCCAATAGCCTCAACGGGTCACATGTCTGCAGGTCGCGTATAGAGATTCCAGCCTTGGCCATGGACTCGCGATATATGCTGAATTGAGAGTGGGCATGGATCAGGATGGGGCGCAGTGCGGCTCGGGCGCCTACGAAGGGCTCCCCGAGCGTCTTCACAAGCGTATTCGTGATCGCGTGCCCTTCCATGTATCCGTACTATGGCAGCCGAACTTCGACGCGACACGGCCACCTCTCACGACAATAGGCCTTGCAAGGCTTTCCAGGAGAGCCGAGTCTTGGCGACATACACCAAACCATCCCCCTCAGCGAGATTGATCCCGTCAAAGCTCACCTTCGCAGTGCGGTTCCTTACGACCCCGACCAGGTTAATTCCGTTGTCAAGCAGTTGCTTGGCTACGCCGACATAGGGCTTGGCCTCAGTCGGAGTGGATTCCACGAAGGTGGTAGAGATTGTCCCTTCGATCTGATTGCTTGTGATCGCCTGAGTCACCATGCTCACGCCAGGATCCTGAGCCTCCTGAACCAGCAGATTGTTGGCTATCTGCTGGGTATAGACCAGACTGACGCGGTCCGACACGTTGAAAAGTGCAGTATGCTTAAGGTCAAGACACTCCACAACGATGTCTATTTCCGGGTTCATGTTGTTCATCACGAACGCAATCGAGGCCACAAGGCTGTCACTCCTCGAATCCTCGTGGCTGGGGCTAAGGATGATCGCCTGTCCTGCACGCGCGATGTTGGCCCGTTTGTGGGTTTCCTCATCAAGAGGGTCTCCGCGAATGAACGATACGCCGTCGATTTGGAACGGCAACTCCATGAGATTGTCGGACATGATGACTACTTCCGCAGACCCGTGATGCACGTCGTCACGATACTCTTTGATGACCGACCGAACCCGGGACTCGCCCGGGAAATTGATGATCATCAAATGGCCTCTGAGGCCCGATTTACCCATACCCGTGCGCTCCTTTTGCCGGGAATCCGCGATCCAATCCACCGCCATCCCGATCGTGGTCGTGAATGTCGCCAGGCCCACCAAGACAATGAAAAACGCCGTTCCGATCCGTCCGCCCAGGGTGGTAGACGAGATATCGCCGTATCCAATTGTAGTGATTGACACCACGCTAAACCATAGACCGTCCCAGATCGTGATTTCGGGGCGTTCCACACGATCGAAAAAATAGAATGTTAGCGTGTTCCCTACAATGCTAATTGTGATGACTCCGAGCAGGACCGCAACGCCAACCTCCTTGCGGCGTCGCATTTGCCGGATCATTCGTGTCAGTGAGTAGAACATCGTAGGTGTAGTCCTCGCCCGTAATTATTCAACTCGTTTGGCCAGGGGGAGCCCGAAGTCCTCTGCCGTATCCTCGGTTTCTATGCGTAGTAGCGGCTGAACCAGGTTATGCAGCGCCGTCACTACCAGACACCCAGCAGCCGACCTTTCGTACAAGTAGAGGTCATTATAGAGTATCCATTGCCGCCCATCGGTCGAGTGCCCCAGGAACCCAAGTTCGTCGACGTGGAACACGTCGAGCTGGCCTCGTTCCATGAACCGTACACCCCTATCAAAAGTGACACAGACCTGCGTTTCCGTCGGAATATCTGGACTAGTCAGCCAGTTGCTTAGCACAACCACAAGATCTGAAGACATCTCCTGTAGAATCTCTCGTGTATGCAGCCGGTTCCTGTCCGAGAACACGTGGGCCTGAATACCCACGTATCCCAGGATTGTGCTGATCTCAGCCGCAAAGTATCGCTGTTCCGGCGATGAAATCACCGCGCAACTCCGTAGCTGCGACTCGGGATCAACCTCACGAAGGGCGTCGCGAAACACGTCGTATCGTGCGCCCGTCTGCTCCACCCCTTCCGCAACGGCCAGTGTTTTTCGCACACGTGCCGTCCGCGGTCCTACGATCCATTCAACTTCATCGGGCCGAGCCAAAGTGTCGGTCAGTCGCTGCTGTCTTAGTTCCGCAAGAGGTGTGATCGGAAGTGACCCAAATTCCGACAGGCTATCGACGCTGCGGCGTCCGCCCAACTTGGAGTCGTAGAACGTCGTGCCCGCCGCTGCACCCACGACGCGGTCCAGCAGCTCGACCACGTTCGCTGGGGTGTGGTAAGTCTTGTGCGCCATGGGTCGCCTCTAGTCCGTGCCAGTCCCAGGTTCGCGAAGCTGGATTACAACCAGGCCAGCCTCATGTCCAGGACCGTGGCAGTCGTCGTAGCGCGTCAATAGGTGTTCCTTTGCGGCCATCACCTTTGCTGCGGCCACCGGGTGCGCCTCAACAAAGGCCGATCCCAGGCCTGTCTCCATCTCCCACGTGGGAGATACCTCGCATTCAAGACCTGCTCTGTCGCATACCTGAGTGTACTCGCGCGTCAGCCGCTCCAGAGTCTTTTCTGCTCGGTACACCAGGGGAGTTACCATGTAGTCATCGGTGATACACAGGCCAAGCTCGTTGTCGAAGACCTGCACTAGGTCAACGTGGGTAATCCAGCCTTCCAGGGCGAAGAACACCTTCTCAGGGATGTCCTGAGCTACGCGATGGTAGTAGAACTCCTCCTCGTAAACAGCCATCTTGACAGGTACAAAGGTCCTTGATTCATAATTCAGTAACCGCTCGGCTGAATCACCCACTTCGAACAGGAAGGGCACATTGCCATTTGTGGCGTCTACCAGCACTGGAACCCCTTCGATGTGATAGAGCAGGGCAGTGTGTTGCCAGTAACGCATGTGACGGTGCGCAAACCGGAAGTCGATCGTGCTCAGCAGCTCCCTCAGCCGGTCTTCAGGAACTGGGCCGGGTACATTCGCTCCCGCCAGTACATACTCCGACTCGATGCCAAAGTGATCAGTCAGGAACTTGAGGGCCTGGACCTTCTCTGAGCAGATTCCTCCCCCGCCGTCCATGATGCTCCGTACCGTTTCGTCACCCGACTTGTATACGAGCTTGTGGCCGACAAACCTCGAGTAGTTCTCAAAGGGGCTCTCCCAGATCCGGCTCGCCAAAGCCCTGACCAGATCTACTTTCCACTCGGGGGAATTGTGCTGCTCGATTTCAGCGGCCCGCTCATCTCCATAGGCCGACTCAAGGGTTTCGGCTACAAATGCGCGGTATTCCGCCGAATGCCTTTCCCATCTACGTCTGGCGAAGCCAGTCCAATTGCGTTCGTACCCGACGCCCAAACGGTTGATCTCCACTCTAGCCAGCAGGACCTCCTTGTCTCCGAATATTAGAGGTCGGAACACCGGCTGTTCTTCTAATTCTATGGGGGTCTCGCCCTGCCTGAAGCTTACGCCGTTGAACATCACACCCAGATAGCCGTCATCGCTGCTCAGATATACCAGGTCCTGCATCGAGAGGAGCGTCTCGGACGACTCTGGCGCAATTCGTGAATCCTCCATGAGCCTGTTGATATCTGGCTTTTTAAGATAGCTGTCCAAAAGAGAGCAAAGCGGCAACTCTTCGTCGCCAGGGAATATTCTGACTTGGAAGGACCGGACTGTGACCGTGTCGGTAACTTGCAATATGTGTTTGAGCGCCATTTCAATGACCTTCGCCGAGGGCTCAGAACATTATAGAGAATCCTCAGATAGCCCGAACCGACTAGCGAGCGGACAGAATACTGTTGCTAAAAATCAAGTAATGCTGCAGGAAAATTACGTGTAATGCATATAGGAATGGTCACCCGGACCCTAGTAGGTGCAAGAGGAGCAAGAGCGATGCTAGCGGGAAGAAACAGCATAGTTCTGATGGCCGTCACACTAATAACAGCCGGGCTGCTGTTGCGTTGGGACCTGGTGGACTGGATCATAGATTCGGTGGGAGCGATCCTTGTTCTGGGAGGTGCGCAGCAAGCGTACTCGCGATCGTAAAGCCCTTGAGCGCCAGAAGCCACCAGACCAGCCCGTAGGTAGCGGAGGATTCCAGCCGTCTCTCATGTTGGAGAGGCCTCGAAGTATCCGGGGCGGGGGACCCGCATCTATCTAGCGGTGGAGACGGTCTCTCTCCCCCGGACCTTTCTCACCCGCTTGGGGTGACATGGAAAAGGGAGATATTGACGGTCTCCACACCCCATAATCTAATGACGCCACTTCACAATTGCATATGGCTGTGCCGTGTGTTGCCGTGCTCGAGCACGAAATCCCGCCATGGCCATCAGCGTTAGCAGTGATACCGATTAATGGCCAACACCACCAAATAGAATGGTTTCCCCCGTGTCCTTTATGTGGGTCGGCTGATACTCTTTTATTGTACCAGTTCCAATACTTCTCCGAAAAACGGAGGGGTAACATCGAGCGAAAGCCTGCTACTGAGATAACGGTTGCAATAGCCTGAGATGAAAAGGGTTGGCGACGAAGGAACTGGCCAGCCGACCCAAATAATGACGTGCATGCTCCGGATCGAGCCCACGTCCGCGATCGTCTCTTTTAATTAATCGGCGACGCAGAACTCTGTCAGGCCTGGTCGCGAACGCGAATTCAGGGCGACATCTCCCTCACGGCTCGGGGGCGGTCTTGGGGATGCCTGCAAAGCTGGCTCCGGGACCGGCCCCGGACTTCGGGAGAGTGAGTATGGAGGCCACGCTCTATCCCTGCGCCCAAAAGGCGAGGCCGAGGAGGCCTGTGCCGGTGTGGGCTCCCATGACCGGCGTGAATTCGCTCACGAAGAGCCCGCGGCAGTCAAACTTAAGCTCCACAGCTTGACGAAGCTCCTGGGCGTCTTCAGGGCAGTCGCCGTGCATGACCCCGACGTGAACCGGTCGGTCGCCGACGCGCTTTCGCATTGCATCCATGAGCCTGCGCATCGCTCGGGCCCTTGTGCGCGGACGGCCAATGGCGCGGACCTCGCCACTCGCAAGCTCAAACATGGGTTTGAGACCAAGTAAAGACGCGCTCGCATATGCGAGTCTAGGCACGCGCCCTCCCTTCCACACGTAGTACAACGTGTCCAGGAACGCGACAAGCGACACTTTATCCGCAACCTCTCGGGCCGCCTTTAC
>JASLXL010000264.1 GCA_030740335.1 SAR202 cluster bacterium
CCACGCTCTATGACCGGGCAGAAGATTCGCGAGGTCAGGGAGGCTTAGGCGGGGCAGGTAGTAGCTAGGGCTATTGGGCGTGGCGAGTGAATCGCGAGGGTGTATCCGCTGGTGGAGCGCTGCAGTCAAGTTCCGTAGGGCGAGCGAAACCCAGGAGCGAGTCTACGAAGAGGCTAGGGTCCCAGGCGGGATTCGAACCCGCGACATGCTGCTTAGAAGGTCTCCGGGCCTGAGCGCTGCACTTACGTAGCTATTGCCTCTGCAAAACCTGTCCAATTATCGTCTGGTGACTCGGACTGTTTTGTGTGGCTAACCCTTCGGGGACAGGATGCTTGATGGTGAGCACGGTGTACCCCATTCCCGCAGCGGTTTTCGATGTCGGCGTCACTGGCTTTAGCTGTGTCTCTATTACGGTCGCCGCCGAAGCCGCCGGTACCCGGCTATCACCCCCACCGGACCCATCAGGAACAACAAATTGACCGCTACCAACTCGCATGCGGTTCAATTATTGCCCACCGTAAACGAATACAGACTGGCGTTCTGCAGGTAGAATTTTAGGCGGACTGTGTTGCCTTTGAGTTCTTCTAGCGAGAGCTTTCCTCGCCATGTAACACTGTGATCAACTGAGTCACCGTCAAAGAGAGCGCATTCCTGTCTGGAGTAGCCCTGGTACTGAATACCAGATTCGTCCAGAACCGCAACTTCCACCACTCCTCCCCGGGCAGATGCGTTGATTTCCAGCAGTCCTCCCTCACATCGGAAGGGTTTGGTGATCAGTGAACCTGCGTCCTCACCGGCATCTACGGAGACGAACCCGTCGAGCCTCAATTTTGCGAGGCAGATGGGTCCACTGCGACCGGTAATGCCATGCTCACTGGCAGAACATGAGTAGTAAAACCAAAGTTCGTTGCCCACCACGACGGGAGCACGTGCTGTGTATATTTCACCTGCATCGATGGTTCCTGGGGGTCCGTTGGGTATGAAGGGTTTCCTATTTCCGGCCCTGTCCCAGTTTATGCCGTCACGGCTTGATGCTAGCTGGACGTCTATAGTACCGGCGAACCTGATTTGTGGCTCTTCTGGCGGTGTGTGGTACGCGAATAGCTGACCCAGATAGTGTCCTTCATATTTGAAGACGGGCATGCTGTAGAACTCGGTGCCGTCCGGATCCTCGCTGTCTGGGATCAGCACGGCCTCGATATCGGTCCAATTGATGAAGTCATCGCTCTCTGAACGTCCTATTAGACGCGTCTTGTTCCCTTCGTGAACAGAGGGTCGGCAGTACGATACGTATTTGCCGTGAAGGTCATCCCATCCGTAAAGCACGTGTGCGTCGCTTGACTTCTTTATGACAGGGTTGCCTTCATACTTGGTCCACCGAATGCCGTCTGGAGAGAACGCGACCGAGACGCCGTCTCCCATGTTAGGGGTTCCTGCGGGGTCCCGAGCTTCGAAGAATAGAGACTTGTAGAGACGGTTTGGGTCAGGATCTCGTGTATCTTTAATTATGTTGGCGAATGACGCATCAGACAGGACTAGGTTGTTGTCGATAGACCCTTTGTAATCGATGAGTTGAAGGTTCGGACGTTCCCAATGGATACCATTGTTTGAAGTCGCATATCCGATGACGTAAAGGAGGTTGGATGCATCAAAATCCAAATCCTCCCATGGAGAATCACTGATATCTTTAGCCATTGAGGGGACTGCGCCACCCCCATAGCCCTGGTACCACATACGCCACTCGCCGTCTGCATCATTCCAGACAGTTCCGTAAAGGGTTACCCGGCCCTCCCAGGGGTAGAGTGGAATCATTACAGGATTACCTGCGTATTTTGCTGGCTGGTTCAGGTTTCTGGTGACACCACGTGTTTCATCTATAACCAGGTCATCCAATGAATAATTGCTTTTTAGTTCCGACATCCAACAAACCGGTCATTGGTCGCTCCTACTGTTCACTTGATCTGATTTCATGCTGGTCCAGACCCTCCACCAATGGTAGTCGTACCATTGCACCAGTCTTGTGGGAAATATGGATTGCGGTGAGGACCTCTAATGTCTTTAGGCCATCACGGCCCGTACTGACACTCTCACGGTCTTCGAGGTGGCAAGTTACCGCCTCGAGCACAGACCCATAGAAGTAGTCACGCTGGTCGACTTCCTTCGGCATGTCTGGTATGTCTTCCCAATCATATTGGGTTCCACGGTTCTTGGCTGATCTCTTTAACAGGGGACCGTATTGCCAGATGCCCGTCGATTCGACGTATCGGATGCGACCTTCCGTTCCCGCAATCATCGTCGCGGACTCTTGTTGCCACCTAGTCGCGATACAGTTTACGAAGATTACTATACCGCCATCGCATACGATCATGCCCGCACCTCCCGGGTCCGCCAGTGGTGGCCCAGGTGACTCTGGTGTTTTGCTATCCAGGTAATTCTCGTAGGTCCAATATCCTGTAAAGCCTGGCGGAGGTGGGCCAGGTGACGGTTCGTGGCTTAAAAAGCCCGAGACGCGTCTCGGCTCGGCGTCCGTCCAGTAGAACGCGTAGTCAACGGTGTGGGTGCCGTTGGCCAGTAATGGCCTTGAACCCGATGTTTCAATAGTGCGCACCTCGCCAATCAGGCCCTCATCGATCATCTTTTTGATTTTCTTGAATGGCGGCAGGAAACGGCGCGTGTGTCCGGTAATCAACCGTGACCCCGCCAGTTCGCAGGCCTCGACCATTTTCCGACCCCACTCTACGCTTATGGCTAGTGGCTTTTCCACCAAGATGACCTTGACTCCAGCATCTGCGGCTTCGATGACAGGATTGTGGTGATACATGGGTGGAGTGGTGACACTGATCACGTCGAGATTCTCTCTCGCATACATCTCCGATGCCGTTGAGTACCTATGTTCCGAGGGAATTCCCCACTGCTTACCGAACTGCTCTAGCCGCTCAGAATCGATGTCGGCGATCGAAACCAGTTCGCATTCTTCGATACGACTATATCCGCCGGCGTGAGAGTTTTCCTCCGAACCTAGACCATCGCCTAAGCCACCAACCTGACCGGCACCCACGATTCCTACACGTAACTGCGCTGTCATATAATGACCTCACTTTTTTTGGAAAGAATTCTTTAGACCAAAAGCGAACAAAAGGGAATTCTTAGGGAATTCTTACGGTATCTTTGTACATGGCCTCGACAATGTGTGCAACAATCGAGGGAACACAAGTAGGTGTCGACCATCATATGGGTAAGTCCCCTTTACACACCCCGAGGACGCCGAAGGTCCCCCGGTCGACCTGGTCGGCCAGTTGAGCGCCGCAAAGCGACACATCTTTGACTGATTAGAGACCGGCGAGAAAATCCACCACCGCTGGGGTGAAGCACCCTTGTAGCGCCTACGCCGCATCACTCATGAGTACGGAAGACCCACTACATGTTGAGTTTCATCGGAGCGCCACACCGGTTGCGGCTTCTATACCATGTGGCGGTGGGATCAGACACGTCGATACAGGACAAGACGAGACACTTAGTCCAACCAGTCTTGTTCGCGTAAAAGCAGGCACGGTGAGACTTCAGAGGGATGGCCGCACAGGCGAACCTGGTGAGCCTCGGCTAACGGAGATAGAGGACATCGCATGAGGATTGCCACACAGGAAGATATCGACGGCCTGAGGACTGCCAGTGACCCACAGATCAGCCCTGACGGAGCGAACGTCGCCTTCGTGCTAGCCACCCAAGATGGCGACGAGGCGAAATCGACCATATGGACCATCTCCACCGACGGCGGCGAGCCACGGCAGCTAACCGCCGGCCAGGGATCGAACACCTCGGCTCGCTGGTCTCCCGACGGTAAGACACTGGCATTCCTGTCCGACCGTGGCAAAGCGCAGGCGGACGCCTACGTGGACGACTGGCAGATAAAGACACTCACGGCGGCAAAGGAGACCCAGATTTATCTGCTGCCCAGCAACGGCGGCGAAGCGGTACAACTCACCAGCATCAGGGGCGGTGCGCTGAACCCGCGTAACCTGGACCCCTTCGCGTGGTCCGCGGACGGGCACAGCATAGCGTTCCTCAACACCGACCAGCTCACCGACGAGGAGAAGCGCCGCATCGAGGAGAAGGACGACCCCATCGAGTTCGAGCAGCGGCCCAAGTATACCAGGCTCTACATCGTCGAGGTGGAGACCGGCGAGGTCCGCTGCGTCTCCCCCGAAGGACTTCAGGTGTGGGAGTTTAGCTGGTCATCGGGCAACGAAGAGTTCGCCGTCGTGTCCTCCGATCTCCCCTTCGAAGGGTCGTGGTTCACCAGCTGCCGGCTCGTGGCCTTTTCGTCACAAGGGGAGCGACTGCGAACCTTGCACGAGTCCAGACGGCAGGTGGCGATGCCCGCCTGGTCGCCGGACGGAAAGCAGGTGGCCTTCCTCTCCTCCAACTACAGCGACCGTGGGGCCGTGAACGGTGGCGTATTCGTCGTCTCGTCCGAGGGTGGAGCCGCCCGCGAGTTGAGCGCCGGCCACAGAGCCAGCGCCAGCTACCTCGTCTGGTCGGACGATGGCAGCCGGCTGCTGACCACCGCCACCGAGCAGGGTGGCATGAGCCTGGCTGAGATCGACGTGTCTAGCGGCGAGCGGAAGTCCCTGTGGCACGAGCTGGCCAGCATCTCCGACGCCACGAATTTCGACAGCACAGGGGACCGCTTCCCCGTCACTCGCGAGGATTCGTCAACGCCGAAGGACCTATGGCTGGTCAGAAGAGAGGCCGACGGACTCGAGTGGACGAAGCTCACCCGAACTAATCCCCAGGCGGCCGAGTTCGAGGTCGGCGCGACGGAGTCGGTGCGGTGGAAGAGCGTGGACGGAATGGAGATCCAGGGCCTCCTCACACGGCCTGTGGGAGCCTCGGACAAGGGCCCTTACCCCTTGATGGTGACGCCCCACGGAGGGCCCACGGGGGGTGTGACTCCCCACTACGGCCTGGGTGATGCCTGGTACGAGCTCCTGGCCAAAGGGGTCGCACTCTTCTCTCCGAATTTCCGGGGAAGCACCGGGTTCGGGCTCGAGTTCGCAGAGGCTAATATTGGCGACATGGGCGGCTTGGACTGGCATGACGTGAACTCGGGGATCGACTACCTGGTGGAGCAGGGCATCGCGGACCCGGAGCGCATCGGCATCGGCGGCGGCAGCTACGGTGGATACATGTCGGCCTGGGCCATCACCCAGAGCACACGCTTCAAGGCCGCCGTGCCTAGGGCCGGCATCTACGACTGGCGCGCCTTCCACGGCAAGACATACCTGAACGGGTGGGAGGTCGTCCACTACGGCGGGTGCGAGCCGTGGGACGTGCTGGACGTGTGGGAAAAATTCTCGCCGATCAACTACGTCAGGAACGTCGAGACCCCCACCCTCATTGTGCACGGTGAGCTGGACCTAACGTGCCCGGTCGAGGGCGCATACGCATTCTACAGGGCGTTGAAAGAGTTGGGGGTGGAGACCGAGCTGATCGTTTATCCGAGAGGCGGGCACGGCATCAACGAGAGGAAACACAAGCTCGACCAGAAAAACCGCAGCGCCAAGTGGATCCTCGACCGCCTGCTGGGCTGAGCCTGCCTCTGGGGGGAATATAGCCTAGGAGCAAGGGGGAGAAGATGGGGCTTAGGCGGGGTTGGTAGCAGTTAGGGCTACGGCGCTAGCAGGTTATCCGCTGTTGAAGCGCTGCAGTCAAGTGCCGTAGTGCGAGCGGAACCCAGGACACAGTCTACGAAGGGGCTGGGGTCCCAGGCGGGATTCGAACCCGCGACATGCTGCTTAGAAGGCAGCCGCTCTATCCACTGAGCTACTGGGACACCTTGTATAGGGCAAGTGTAGCAAGGCTTTCCGAAGCCGGTCAACCAAACCGGAGGCGCATGTACGACAGGTTACGGCGAGCCGTTGGTGCACGGCCGGGGGATCCACTCCACGTTGTGACACCCGATACCGATTACATTTGCGGAGTCTTGTAGGGTGTCGCGCATCCGTGGCATTTGCTTGAGAGATATCGCGTCGGGCAATAGACCCTTCCACATGCTCAGAGCGAATGATGGGTCGAAACCGCGATTGTGATGAGTCCGTCGGAGCAGGTTATT
>JASLXL010000265.1 GCA_030740335.1 SAR202 cluster bacterium
ATGTCTCGATCTGCCGAGGAGGATGCCGTAATATTGCCCTACAACGACAGGGAGTCGGTCGAGCTGATCTTGAGGGAGCAGAAGGATGAGATCGCCGGTGTGTTCTACGACGCCAAGGGCGGCTTGCTGGACGTGCCTCACGATTTCACTCGCTTCATCAGGGAGATAACAGAAGAGTTGGACATCCCAATGGTAATGGACGAAGTAGTGACCTTTCGAACCGGCTACGCTGGGGCCCAGGGGCTCGCAGGCGTGGAGCCGGACATCACCTACTTTGGCAAGGCTTTCGGCGGGGGCTTCCCCGTCGGTGCAATCGGCGGCAAAGATCGGTTTATGGAAATCATCGACAACTCGGGGGAGCCGACCGGGTTGAACCAGAGCGGTACGTTCTCCGGTAACAGTTTTACGCTGGCTGCGGGCCTGGCGAATCTGCGGGCGCTGACTCCCGAGCTATTCGATCAGTTGGATGGGTTGCGGGGCAGGCTTCACACGGGGATGGAGAAGGCTTTCGACGGTGCCGGTGTGCCCGCCCAGATCTTGAGTGAGGGCGCTGCCGCGGCGTTCTACCTGTCGGACAAGCCCGTCCGAGACCACCGTAGCATGCGGGAGGGACCGGATCACGAACTGACGAGCCGGATCAACATGGGATTGCTGTTGAAGGGGTACTCGCTCAGGGGCGGTATACAGTTCACGATCTCGCAGCCCATGGGCACAGAGCACATTGACGGACTGGTGGAGGCGCTGGGGCAGGTACTGTCCGAGACTTAGCTACTGGCGGTAGGGTATGGTGTCCTGGGACCCCACTCATCCTAACCTTCTCCCCCTGGGGGAGAAGGTACTAGACCGAACGGGCCTCCTCTCCCTAGGGGGAGAGGCTTGAGGTGAGGGTAATCAGGGCCGCAGGGTGGCTAGCTACGCGCTGGCTGCGCAGGCGCAACCTGCGCCTCCGCCTCCGCAACACCCTCCGCCGCCGGGTACGGCCGATGTTTCGCCGTTGGAGCCTGTCGAGAACGACATGAACACCGAGAGGCGGCGCGCCGACGCACTACCGCAGTCGGGGCAGTTGGCGTCGTCGTCCATCCTGCTAATCGTGCGGAGCCGCTCGAATGTGTTCTTGCAGACGGTGCAGGTGTACTCGTACAGGGGCATCTTGTGTAGGGCTCCGTAGGGTCAGTGTCCCCGTATTGTAAGTGTCGGAAATAGACGGGTCAAACAGTGATGTCCCTGCACGTGATGATGTAGGTATCAGGAGGTTGAGCGTGGGCAACGATCTTGCATTTTCTTCGGCTACCAAGGTTCGGCGACTCATAGGGGACCGGGAGTTGTCGCCAGTTGAGCTTACTGAATTATTCCTGCGCCGCATCGACTCCCTCGATGACCAGTTGAATTCGTTCCTGACCGTGGCATCTGACCAGGCGATCGCCACTGCCCGGAAGGCCGAGGAGGCCGTAGTAAGAGGCGACGACCTTGGGCCGCTCCACGGGATACCGATCTCCATCAAGGACCTGGAGATGACCGCAGGAATCCGGACTACGGGAGGGTCCCTGCTGTTTAAGGACAGGATACCTGAAGTGGATTCGACCGTGGTCGAGCGCGTCAGGGCTGCCGGCGCAACGATTCTAGGCAAGACAAACACGCCGGAGTGGGGGTTGCTGGGTCACACGGAGAACAAGCTCGGTGACCACTGCCGCAATCCCTGGAACCCAGACATGACCCCTGGCGGGTCGAGCGGCGGTGCGGGCGCGTCATTGGTCGCGGGGCTGTGCTCGCTGGCGACTGGGAGTGACGGGGGGGGGTCGATACGCATCCCGGCGAGCTTCTGCGGCGTCTACGGCATCAAGCCGTCCCAGGGACGCGTTCCGTTCTACGCCGGTTCGCCCGGTCCGGCCTTCGCCAACCTGTTCAGCCAGTCGGGGCCCATGTCCAGGACAGTTCGTGACACGGCTTTGCTGCTGCAGGTGCTGGCCGGTCATGACCCCAGGGACGCGTCCTCGCTTCGGAGTGTACCCGGCGACTACGTCGCAGCAGCGGACAGGGGTGTAAAGTGCCTGCGGGTAGGATGGAGCCCAGACTTCGGCTATGCCGCGGTCGATCTGGACGTGCAGAGATCAACCCTCGACGCGGTCAAGGTGTTCGAAGAGTTGGGCGCAGATGTAGAGGATGCCGGCCTAGCCCTAGAGTCGTCATACGATCCATTCATGACAATGTTCGGGGCTCTGGCGGGATCCCGATACAAGGATGCGGCGCAGGGTCGGACTGAGCTGCTCACAGACTATACGCGACGCTGGTTTGCGGATGGGGATAAGGTTACGGGTTCCGACTATCTCGGCGCCCTGGGCGAACGGGACAGGTTCATTGCCTCTTTCGCAGATGCGTTTGAAAAGTACGACATCATTGTGACACCCAGCGTGGCGACTACGGCATTCCCCGTCGGTGATCCTCCAAGCATCATAGGTGGGCGCGAGGTCAACCCGTTTTGGGGATACGTGCAGTTCAGCAGCGTCATCAACCTGATTGGCTACTGCGCAGCCAGCGTCCCGTGCGGATTTGACTCCAAGGGGCTCCCCATAGGTCTGCACATTGTTGGTCGCCCTGGAGAAGAAGAGACCGTGCTAGCGGCATCGGCGGCATTCGAGGAGGCACGACCCTGGGACGACCGACGCCCGCTGGTGTCCTAGAGGCACTGTGGTGTTACGACGCCCCGTCATTCTGAGTGGATGAGAAGGGTCTGAGGAGGTTGAGCTAGACTCGACGGCGGCCCAAGTGTTCAAGAAAAGAGAAAAATGTATTTGAGGGACACCTTCACACGCCCGGCAGAGGGGCATTCGTCCCCCCCTGTATACCCCCATTTAGCAGCAGACACGCCCGTACGGTGTAATGCTTAGCCTAGTGAGACCCGACCCGGGTGTATCTAGCCCTGGCCCACCCAGTGTACGCAGCACCCCTTAGTTGACTGCCGCCGTTGGACTGACTACGCACTCACGGCAGACGGACTCCGGCACCAACCCGAATCGAATCATCTGAGTGAAGACGAAGCAGCCTGCGCAGAACCCCACGAATGCCTCAAGGGTCGCGAATACCGTTAGGACTGCCACCACCGTCTTCGCGGGGCCAGCGGACTCCATTAGCATTAGCATTAGCAGAGCTGTTACCGAGAAAACCAGCCCGACCGTTTGAGAGAAGCGCTTGGGCGGTCCAGGCACTGGTCGGCTAGGGTTGCCCAGGGCAGGCACGATGACGTGAGTCGCCAGTAGCCCCATTGGACTCAGGGTCGGGCCGGTGGCCACCCTTGCCACGAATCCGTAGGCGAGGGCCGCGAATAGCAGGGGTTCTCCTGTTATTATCGCGGCTACTGATAGAACCACGACCATCGACGCGACCAGCCTGGACGAGATCTCGTTTACCGGGTTAGGAAAGCTAAATAAGTTCTTTATATGGTTCATAGTGCTACTTTATACCATTATGCGACCGGGCAAAAAATACCCTCGTCAACAATTTACGAGGGTCTAAATACGTTTTCGACGCGTGGTTTACATAGGCGCGTGTTTCCTAAAAGATAACGTACTCCCTTGATGTTGATTTGCAGGTTGCCTTCCCAGCTGTTGACGTCCTGGTTCTCGGCATCCAGATGGATCACCGTGTCGATGTCTTCGAAGGCTGGCACGACGACCTCGAAATTGGCTATGCTGGCTTGCAGGTTTGGGATACCCTCGACGGGACTCCGGTTCAGGCCGCTGAAATCGTACTTGTCGGCCAGACCCTTTCGAGTAATGGTGACTATGGTGCCGCTTGCGCCGGTAAGCAGTATCTTTTACTTGGGGGTGGTAATTCTTGCTCTTTGATTCGAAATCGTCCGCACAATCTACCGCAGTCCACACCTGGAGGGGAAACGACTGCGTTGTTGCCCCCGTATCTAAGCCGTTATAGTAGGCGCCGACTGTCTAACACAACAAATATCGCGGAGGAAACACACATGGCGGACCCAGAAACGGTGAAGTTGGCAGATACCGATGCCACCGGCAGGCCAAAGACCGGCAGGCCCGTCGTGTCCGGGACACATGGCGTCATTTCCAGTGGTCACCCTCTCACGTCGATGGCTGGTATGAGGATGCTTCTCGCGGGGGGCAATGCCTTCGACGCCATGGTCGCCGCAGTATTTGCCGCCGCCGTAATAGAGCCTATTGCTTCGTACTCACTGGGGGCGGAGAGCGTCTTCATGCTCCACGATGCTTCCAGTGGCGATCTGCGTTCCGTCTCTGGGCAGGGTGTCGCGCCGGGTCGAGCCACGGCGGGCTTTTATCGCGACAAGGGGTTGGACTCCATTCCGACCGGGCCGGGGCCGCTGGCCCCACTGTCGTTTTCGGTACCGGGGGTGGTCCACGCTGGGTTGTCGATCCTGGAGCAGTAAGGCACCAAGAGCGCTTCAGAGGTGTTGGCGCCGGCCGTAGAACACGCTGAGTCTGGAATACCTCACTACCAGTACATGGTCGACGCTCTCAACTCGTCATCCACGAAAAAGCAGTTTGCCCAATTTCCTCCTGGTGGAACACAAGTGTTTTATGAGGGTGGCGCGCTGCCGGAGGTGGGTTCGATGCTGGTGCAATCTGGCCTGGCAAGGACGCTGAAGGCGATGGCATCGGCGGAGCAGGCCACGCGTGGCGATCGTGAGGCGGGGCTGCGTGCGGCACGCGCGGAGTTCTACGAAGGCGGGATCTCCCGGGCTATGGCGGATGCTTCGGAGGGTGTCGGGGGCATTTTGGAGATGGATGACCTCGCCAACTATTCCTCTGACTTCGAGACCCCACTGGCGACTGAGTTTGCCGGGTACACGATTCATGCACAGTCGACCTGGTCCCAGGGAGCGGTGCTGCTGCAGACGCTGAATATCCTGGAGCACTTTGATCTGCAATCCCTGGGCCACAACTCACCGGAGTATGTCCACGTGGTGTCGGAAGCATTGAAGCTTGGCCTGGCAGACCGCGAGGCCCACTACGGCGACCCGGACTTCGTGGCGGTTCCTATCGATGGGCTGCTTTCTAAAGAATACGCCGCGTCACGAGCGGCGATGATCGATATGAGGCGTGCGCAACCGGGCCTTCCTCCTGCTGGTGATCCCTGGCAGTTCTCGGCGACCGCGGGGCCTGGCGCGATAGCTCCTGCCCCTGTGGGCACGTCGGGATCACCGAAGAAGGAACGAGAGCAGGGCACGACCCACATTTCGGTGGCGGACAGCGATGGAAATTTGGCGTGCGCTACACCGAGCGGTGGGTCCTTCGGCAAGTCGGTGTTCTTCCCCGAGTTGGGTTTCGCGCTGAGTACACGATCAGAGATGTTCAACCTGCAGGAGGGGCATCCCAATGTGGTTGAGCCTGGAAAGCGTCCAAGGACGACGTTGGTCAACTACATGGTGGCCAAGGACGGCGAGCCGGTGATGACATTCGGATGCCCCGGCGGTGATCATCAGCCCCAGGGCAACCTGCAAATTTTACTAAACACGCTGGTATTTGGCATGGATCCGCAGGAAGCGGTTGAGGTGGACAGATTTGCCACCGACAGCGCCATGAACTCTTTTTTCCCCCACGCCAACCTGGCTGGTCAGCTGTCGGTTGAGCAGGGGATATCTAGTAGCACAGTGGATGCCCTGTCTGACCTGGGACACACGGTAGTTAGGGCGGACGTGTGCGGGATGGGCGCGACCGTAACGCGGCGGGACACAGGCAATGGGGTTCTCAGTACAGGCGCCGACCCGCGCAGGGCATGTTACGCCTTGAGTTGGTAGCTGTCGTTTGGGTGTCCTTAGGAATCTTGGTGATGCGGGGAAAGTAAGCGGCCTGGCGTCGAGTCAGATGTCCTCAAGGCTGAGTATGCCGTCGGAGCGGTCCAAGATACGGATCGCCATTATCTCGCCCCAGGTGATGCCGATCGTGGATACCCTGAAGTCAACGTTCTTTTCCCCAAAGCCCAGTGTGAAGCTGCCGTCCTGGGGTTTACGGGTCTCGGAGATGTCCATCTCGGCCAGCACTTTGATCCTGCTCACCATTGACTCGTGGAGTCGGAGCGGCAGCATAACTTGTTCCTGTAGTACTCCATCGAGTCGGAACAGGACTTTGGCGGAGTCTTCCGTAGGTACGATATGGATGTCGGAGGCTTTTCGCTTGATCGCCTGCAGCGTGATCAATTCCACGGCCTGGACGGCTGGAAGCTGCGAAATGTCTTGGTCCATGGCGTTGATAGCGAACTGCGGCCGTTCCTCAGCCGGGGAGATTGCCACGCTGGTGTCGCCATCTCCAGCCGTTGTGGCTGCCTGAGACGGGGGCGATGGGAGACCGGCGGCGTAGGTTTGGTCTATCATCTCGTTGAGGCCGCCACTGAGGGCCAGTGCAAACTTAGTCTGGCGGCCTGTAACAGACGAGAGCCTCGATGAAAGCTGGAAGTCGTTGGGAACCATTGTGGCTATACGAAGCGACCCGTCGGTCTCGAAACTCACCGGGAGGATGTTGTGCTTGCGCGCTAAGTCCTCGGGTACGAGGGAGACGGCCTCCGGGTCTACCTGCACCGACTTGAGGTCGACTACTGGTATCCTGAGCTGGAAGCTCAAGACGGTCATGAGGGTCTCGCGGGTAACAATGCCGAGGGAGACGAGTGTGTCTAGTAGTCCTTCGCCGCCCTGTTCCCGGGCGTTGGAGAGCTGCTCGTCGTTGACGAACTCGGCGTCAAGTAGAACACGGCCTACGCGTTCCTCGAAAGACATCTCGCCACTGCTAACCAACGCATCCTCATGTATCGGGCGTATATCTGCCTCCCGGGGGCTCCGCAAGTGTCGCAAATTTGACGAGCATCTCTTGCAGCCTTTCAACCAGTCCCTACAGGCAGAGATCCGCTCTTATTAGTTGATCTTGCCAATGGCCACCGACGATAGAAACGCGCTATTACCCCGTCTACGACGGCCTGGAGGCCACATGTTAATCTAGTATATTCGTCTAGTGAAAGCGGAAATCAGGTGGTGTATCGTCGTATTTCGTCGCGAGGTGTCGCGCGCACCATGTCGGGAGGTGGTTGGTGCTGTGGGGTACGAGGCCAGGTAAGGGTCGACGGCGTTAGAGGGGTGCAATGTGAAATCGTAGTCAGGAACCTGGGTCGAAGTCCGATGGCGGTTATGACGAGGGCCGAGGCACGTCGATGGTCGACTGTGACTCCATGAATATCCAGTGTTAAGGTAGTGTCGGTGCCACCAAGTTCGATGCGGTTGAAATTACGGAATCGCCTGGGATCTGCTCCGAGCTTCTCACTGTTCATATAGGTCCCGTTGCGGCTGCCCAGATCGGCGTTCCAGTAGCCCTCGGCGTCGCCTCGGATGCCAGCGTGCTGCCGCGAACCCCCGGGCTACTCGAGGACGACGTCGTTGAGCGTAGCGCGGCCCATCATGGTCATCTCCCTCCGGAGAGAGGGACGGATGTCCCCTTATCAGGACCTCTGCGTACCATCAAGATCTCTTCACCAATCGTCGTCTGTGACACCTGAAAGTGCTGTTTAGGTGGATGCCAAGGGCCTCATGGTGGCGTCTCGGACGCCGAGATACTGTCGTGTCTGATGAGTGTCAATCCGGTTGGCTGGGGTTTCGAATTGGACCCCGGTAGGTGGGTGGAGCGTGTTGTCTCATGGATACCTGGGAAACGCGTCGTAATCACACCTTCGTTCGCCTTGGAACCCGCCCACTCCGACGCGTACGATGGCGTCGGCAGCCGTCCTCGGACCGTGTGGACGTGCAATGCAGCTACACGTCGTCGGCCCCAACTTACGGGATGATCCGGCGAACGGTAACCCGCCCGGTGAGAAGGATACCAACCATTGCTCTCCCTCATCAGTCGTCCAAGTTATGCCCCCATCGGTGGTCTGCGAATTTGGATAGACCGCCATCGAATGCTCACGGTGGCTATGCTCATTAATGTTGTGCTGGCTGCGGCTGCACTGGGCTGCAGCTCCAGTCAAGGTTTGATCGCATTCTCCTCCGACAGGGACGGGAACCGTGAGGTATACACGGTAGACCCTGCCACCGGCGATGAGCGAAACCTAACCCACAGCAAGGGCGACGAGTTCGCACCGACGCTGTCCCCCGATGGCAAATTGGTGGCCTTCCTGTCGAGTTCCGGAGAGGATGTTGGGATCGAGGTTATTGAAGCTAGTGGGGAAGTTCTAACACGACAACCGATCAGCACGGAGCCGGGTCGATATGGGAGCCAACAGTGGGCGCCTGATAGCAACCGCCTTGCCGTCATATTTGCTGAGATCGGAGTTCGACAGGGGGGGGTCTACATTGTTGGAATCGAAAGTAAGCCCTTCTTGCGACTGACAAAAATCCGAGCCGACGAGGTAAGCGACTGGTCGCCTGATGGCAAAAAAGTAGTATTTTCCGTCAAACAGGGAGAGAACCAGGGCGTATATACCCGAAACCCGGACGGCGTCAATGAGATCCAGGTGACCGAAACCCCGGATTACGCCCCTATCTGGTCCCCCGACTCCGAGAGGTTTGCCTTCATCTCTGTACGCGACGGCAATCCAGAGATTTATGTCATGAACGTCGATGGTACTGCGCAGCGGAGGTTGACCGAGACCGACGCCCCTGAATACGATCTATCTTGGTCGCCAAAAGGGAAATTCCTCCTGTTCGTGTCAGGGATCGGCAGCGACGCAGAGATATATAAGATGGATATAGACTCTGCCGGCCAACAGCGTCTGACAAAAAACAAGGTAAGGGACAACCAGCCGGTCTGGTCTCCGAACGGCAAGCAGATCGCCTTCGTATCCTATTTGGACGGCAATGGGGAGATATTCTTGATGGGTTCGGATGGTGGGGAGCAGACCCGCCTCACCAACAATGCGGGCGACGACATCAGCCCGAGTTGGTCGCGCTAGAGTGGCGCCGAAACGGCCGTAGGCCATCAAACTTTCATCCTATGAGTGTGGCATCCCGGCCGCCCCGTTCCGTTGGTCTCAGGTGCACATCCGCTACTACGTCTTCGCGATCCTGTTCTTCGGCGTGGTATATAGCTGGAGGAAAGGAGTCCTGCAGTGGAGATAGAGCTGGGCCAGGGATACGGATCACACAAGGGCAACGAGCCCGGTGACAGCATATTCCAGAAGATTCTTCCAAATGCAGTGACAGCCACGTCCACCGACATGTTTGCCGCAGTCAGGAGCAGCTCGCTGTGGACGCTGAGATTTGGTCTGGACTGAATCTTCGGCCCTTTGATACACTTGCTGCCTACATCCCCGGGGGCCTGAACGGCTCCTCCGTCAGCCCTCCTTAATCCTGCATCCCGAAGGCTGATGCCGTACGTCAAACGGAAGAATGTCCGAGGGAGATCGAATGACAACAGAAGAACAAGAGCAACGAAAACCTGAGCGTGCCATGGTAGTGGTTGCCCACGCCGATGACGCCGAATTTGGGTGTTCCGGTACGGTTGCCAAGTGGTGTGCAGAGGGCCTCGAAGTCGTGTACGTCCTGTGCACCGACGGTAGCAAGGGAACATCCGACCGCAAGATATCCTCCGAAGAGCTGGCGGAGATGAGGGCCAAGGAGCAGATCGCTGCTGGCAAGGTTCTGGGGCTCAAGGACGTCGCTCTACTTGGGTACCCCGACGCCTACTTGGAGCCCACGCTGGACCTTAGGCGGGACATCGCAAGAGAGATCCGACGCCACCGTCCCGACATCATCATTACAACATACCCGATGCGCAATCTTGACGGCGCTGGCTGGGGCGTCGGACACCCCGACCACATCGCTGCCGGTGAAGCGACCCTGGCGGCCATTTTCCCTACGGCCCGAGATCACCTTACATTCCCTGAGCTCCTTGAAGAGGGATTCGATACCCACAAGGTCTCCGAGGCCTGGATCATGGGGCACCCGGACCCCGACCACTGGGTCGATGTCTCCGATCATATGGACACCTCGCTCAATGCACTGATGGAACACGCGTCCCAGCTCGGCGGCCGGCCGGCCGACGAGATGGGTGAGATGATGAGGACCGGAAGGCGGAATCGCGCCCTGGGCAAGGGCATCGAGTACGCCGAGTCCTTTCGCCGAATCATCTACGATCGTTGGCGTCCAGCGCCGTCAGCCACCAAGCCATAGGGTGATGCGCACGCTGAGTGGCGCGGGGCTGGATATTGCCTGATTGAGGTGGTGTCCGACAGGTTCTCTATGAGTAAGAATCGCAACGGAGATGTTCCGGTTTTTGAGAGGCCTGCAGGGGGGCACAGCCCCTATGTAGGGAGTGTGAGGGTATCTCTCACAGCATAATCTCTCTCCTTTTCCCTTGAGATTCCCTTGAGAAAAGAGATCCAGACAGCAGGAGGACATAAGTGGACCGCAACGAGGCCAAGCAGTTAATCCAGGGACCGATCGCGGTCGTGCCGACCCCCTTCGACAATAACCTCGACGTCGACTACGATCTCATGGCCGAGTTGGCCCAGTGGTGGGTTGAGAGCGGGCTTGTTACCGGCAAGGGTGTCATCAAGGTCGCGTCCCAGGCGGGTGAGGGAGAGAAGCTTCGCGAAAGCGAGTGGATCCGCCTGCTAGAGGTCGTTGTGAAGGCTAGTGGCGGAAAGGCGACGGTGATGGGCGCCATCCATCATCGAGACACGGTCAGAGCCATCGAGGACGCAAAGAAGGCTCAGGACGTCGGCGTAGTTGGACTGCAGATATCGCCACCAATATTCAACAGTCCGACCCAGGAAGATAACCTGCGCTTCTACGAGGCCGTATCCGACGCCATCGACATCGGAGTCATGATCTACAACACACCCTGGTGGCCCTATGGCGGCATGACCCCGGAGACCTTCCACAGGATGGTCGATTTCGAGCATATCGCCGCCATCAAGTGGAGCCCACCTGAGGGATATGTATACGAAGATCTCTTTGACCTGGTGGACACGTTTAACATAATCGACAACTCCGTCCAGCCCGTCCTCAATCACAAGCTGGGTGGCCGTGGCTACGTCCAGACGGTACCCGAATACCCACCATTCGATCTGCGGGTGTGGGAACTGATGGAGGAGGGACGCTACGATGAGGCGAGTACCCTCTACGAATCAGTTGTACCACCGATCAGGGAGTTTGATCGGAAAACGTTGGTGGCCTCAGGCCATCGTGGTGGCAGTAAAGAGATCATGGCCCTGATGGGGCGTCCCATCGGGATGCACCGTCCGCCCTCCGAGCCCCTCGACGCAGGCGAGAGAGAAGAGTTGAGAAAACTCATCGAGAGCTTCGGTTGGCCCCTGGCCGGAAAAGCTGAAGCGGCAGGCAGCGTCGCGTAGCCGTATTTCCACGACCAGCCCGCTGGCTGGAGAGGTGATGCTAAGTGTCCGATGATGCCAGATTCCGCCATTCCGAAACGCCGTTCCCGGTAGGGGTCGAGTATTACCGGGGGCCGACTCCAAGGCAGGACGTGTGGGACGGGGATTTCGCGGGGATACGGGCCGCTGGCTTTAATATCGTCCGCAGCTTTTCCATGTGGAACCATATGGAGCCGCGGCAGGGTAAGTACGAGCTTGAGGACTTCGATCTCATGTTCGACCTGGCCGAGAAGCACGGGCTGTCGGTTTGGATGGACGTCGCTCTTGCTACCCACGGTGCCTGTCCGGAATGGCTGACGCGCCGACACCCTGATATCAACGTGGTTAATCACAGGGGCGAGAGGCTCCTTGGCGATGCCTCAGCCGCAACACCTCAGGGCAGCCAGGTCCACTGCTACGACCACCCGGCGTGGCGACGGTATGGCGGTGACCTGCTTCGCCATGTCATAGAGCGCTACAAGGACCGTCCCAACCTCCTCATCTGGGGAATCTGGGACGGTGTAGCGCCGCCCAGTGCGGACGGATCCCTGTGTTATTGCGACAACACGCGAGCCCGATACAAAGACTGGTTGCGCGGGCGGTTTACCCTCGATGAGCTCAACGAGCATACGCTGCGGCGCTATCGCACTTGGGATGACGTAGAGCCGCCTCGTTCTGCCCATAATATCGTCGAGTCACTCCTGTTCAAGCGCTTCCACTACGAAAATCTGGCCGACCACCTGCAGTGGATGGTGGGCGAGGCCAGGAGTATCGACCCGAAACACGAGATGCGAGCCCACGCGGCCTGGAACCCTCGCCCCTGGGACGAGACGTGCGCCCCCCATGTCGATAGCTGGGGTATGTCCATGCCGTCCAACGAATTGCTCACGTCAGACTGCCCTTACCGCATAGCCGACCGCGCCTTTGCCTTCGACTGGTCGCGAAGCGTGGGGAGTAACGGTCGATGGTGGAATGAGGAGATCTACGCCGGCATGCATCGTGGTGGTGTCACGTGGAAGAAGCAATCCGATTCTCGGGAACTGACCACCCTGTTGTGGATGACACTTGTTGGCGGCGCGGCTGGGACCATGTTCTGGCAGTACCGGCCCGAGTACCTGAGCTTTGAGTCCCCCGGATACAATCTGATGGCACTGGATGGCGAGCCGACCCCCCGCTTTGAGGCCGTTATCAGGGCCGTCGCACAGATAGAGTCCATGAGCGACCATCTGCCTCTCAAGTGCCCGAAAGCCGAGGTCGCGGTCGTGTATCACCCTGAGTCCCAGGAGCTGTTCGGACTTGACGGCGAGAACGATCGATATCTGGCCGATGTGCGCGGCGCCTACCGCACCCTCTGGGCCCACGGCATCCCCGCCGATGTCGTAACCCCTAAGATGGACTGGTCCGGCTATCGGCTCATCCTTCTGCCAAATCTGGCACTCATGACCGAGGAGGCTCAATCTCGCATAGAGAAAACCCTCGCTGACCAGCCCGAAACGCGAATCGTCGCCGAGGGTAGCTTTGGCATGTATCAGATGAATGGAGCGTCCAGCTATGGCCCACCGGAGGGCTTCACCGACATCCTCGGTGCAAGGGTAGCGGACCTTTCGCGAGTAACCGGCCTCGATATTGCCCGTGGTAGTAACGTACTCCAGACGAGCTATGGTTCTGTCGTTCTTGAAACGGAGTGCGGCTATGCGGTACTTGAGCCCACGGGCGACAGCGAGGCCGTTGCAACCTTAGATGGCCAGACAGTCGGTGTGCGTACCGCAGACGGCCGCTTCACATGGCTTGGACTCACACTCTCCGCGGGGTTCGGCGATGTCGCCTCGCCACTCCTGACCCTCGGTCTCGCCGCCGATGCCGGAATATCAGCGCCAGTAGCTGTCGAAGGCGACCGAGTCGTCCCGGTGGTACGAGACTCACGAAAAGGCGGCCGAATCATCTTCGCCTTCAACATCGAGCCCATTGAGTCCCGCACGGCCCTCAAGCCCCAGTGGCCAGTCGCCTCAGCCACCAACCTCTTCACCGGCGCACCCGTTCCGCTAACCGACGGCGCTATCCACGTTACAATCCCACCTAGGGAGCTAGCTGTCATCCACTGCACGTAGATCCGCAGCCGCTCCATGGTTCGAATTGGGGAGCATGGCTGAGCCGCGTTTCTTGCATACCGCAACCCTCTTGATGGATGGCAGAGTACTGGTGGTCTGGGGTGAGGCTTTTTCGTGTGAGACTCTCGCCAACTCCGAAATTTACGTGTCTGCGGAAATCTATGATCCGGCCGCGGATTAATGGAAATGAACCGACTACGCAAGCTTCACTCGCACAGTCCCTCAGCCTCCCCACCCAACCCTACAAGCCGCACCTTATCCCCCACCTGGACGCCGCTTTCCAACGCCACTCCGCCACCAATCTCGAAGACGTGAGACGCTGACGGTACATCGTAGCGTGGGAGCTCCGAATCCGCCGTGCCCTTAGTCGGCGCTGGCGCGTCTGCAGTCACGTCGACGACCATACACTCCTCGGATATCCACACCAGGTCTAGCGAAATCAGCATCCCATTCATCCAGATCGTCGGAGCAGATCCGAACCTCGACGTAAACAGCATTCCGTGACGAGGCTCCAGGCTCTCCCTCCCCGACAACCCCAGCTGCCGCTCGGTCGCCGTCTCAGCAATCTCCACAGAGAACACAATGTCGCCGATAACGACAGACGGCCCCGGCGTCTTAGTGGGCATAGGAACGGCCGTTGGGATTGAGGTGGCTGTGGGAGCAGCCGGAAGAGGCATCGCCGTCGGAGCTCGTGTGGGCACTACGGCTGCACTCGCAGTGGGAACGGCGACAGGAGACGTGGCTGGGGCAGGGGTGCTCGTTGCACTCGACGCAACCTGTCCACCACTACACGCGACGGCCGCCACACCGATCAGCACTAC
>JASLXL010000266.1 GCA_030740335.1 SAR202 cluster bacterium
GAAGACCTACCGAGAGCAGCTACAGGGCACATTTACCCCATAGAACTAAGCGGTGTCGCCCTGAGGGTCTGGGGAGGCGGGGTCTGGCGTTCAGGGAGTCGGCGAGCGTGGCCTCACCCCAGATGCTTCGTCGAAGCCTCCACAGCATGACTAGCTCGGCAGGTTGTGTCTGGTTTACGTCCTGCCCCGGCCCACCTAGCGCGCGCAGCGCCCTAGAAGAGCGACGCTTGGCGGCGTGCTTCTTCGGGGTATGGGAAGTCTAGGTGGTCGTAGGCTCGGCGAGTTGCGACGCGGCCTCGGCGGGTGCGGTCCAGGAAGCCCATCTGCAACAGGAACGGCTCGTACACGTCCATTATAGTGTCAGCTTCTTCACTTATGGCGGCGGCGAGGGTTTCGATTCCCACTGGGCCCCCTGCAAACTTCTCGATGATGGACCGCAGCACCAAGTGGTCGGTATCGTCCAGGCCCAGGGCGTCGACCTCTAGCCTCTCCAGAGCGTCGCGGGCGACATCGCCGGTGACAGTGCCGTCTGCCTTCACCTGGGCATAATCGCGCACTCGCCTGAGCAGCCTGTTGCCCACCCTGGGCGTCCCCCTGGAGCGCCGGGCGATCTCGGCCACGCCTTCATCGTCGCTCGTTACAGCCAAGATGCGGGCCGAGCGCTCCACAATGGAGCGCATGGCATCTTCAGTGTAGAAGTCGAGGCGGTGGACGGAGCCGAAGCGGTCCCGCATCGGAGATGAGACCATGCCGTACCGGGTCGTAGCACCAATCAGGGTGAAGCGCTTCACGCTCAGATTCATGCTTCTGGCCTTGAGCCCTTTGTCGATAACCCAGGAGACCACGAAGTCTTCCATCGCGCCGTAGAGGACCTCTTCCACCACGCGTGGAAGCCGATGGACCTCGTCTATAAACAGAACCTCACCGATCTCAAGCCGTGTCAACATCGACACCATGTCCGCTGGACGCTCGATGGCCGGGCCAGAGGTAACCTTGATCTTGGCGTCCATCTCGTTGGCGACAATGTTGGCCAACGTGGTCTTACCGAGGCCGGGCGGGCCATGGAGCAGGGTGTGGTCAAGCGGCTCTCCACGAAGCCGGGCTGCCGCGATGGCTATCTCCAGGTTGGCCTTGAGTCGTTCCTGGCCGATATATTCGTTCAGTCGGCGAGGGCGCAGGCTCGTGTCTTCTGAATAGTCGTTTTCTTGTTGGGTTCCGGAAACGATGCGTTCTTCCACTTTCGCTCCCGAAGCACTGCCATTGAACGATGTTCAGAACTGGTGTTCATTCTATTGGTGGCCTACGAGGGTGTCAAATAAGTGCCCCGTGGGAAACGTGGCCAGCATACACTGCAACGTGCGAGCCGACTACGATATAATCATGGCACGCTGGGTCGGCTTGGGCACTTCAAGTGGAGGAAACAACTTGGTCTGGATTGTGTTCGGTATCGTGCTGCTGGCCAGTTTCGGATTTGTGGTACGAACTATAGCCAAGAGGCTGCCGGTAGCCCACACCGTAACACGTACGGCCCAATACAACCGCTCTCCCGCGGAGATTTGGCTGATTGTATCCGACCTGTCGGCCCAGCCCGAATGGCGCCCCGACCTGCGGTCAGCCGAGCGGCTGACGCCCCGAGGCGCACGGGAGGTGTGGCTAGAGACCGATAATCGCGGTCAAACCACGACTCTTGAGACCGTCGAGTCCACGCCCCACCGCCGTCTGGTGAGACGCATCTCCGACGAGGATCTCAACTACAGTGGCGACTGGTCCTTGGAGATTGGCGAGTTCGGCGAGGTGACCTACATCACGATCACTGAAACGGGCGAAATCAGCAACTCGCTGTTCAGGTTCCTCAACAAATACATCGTCGGGCATGGATCAGGCGTCGATCGATACCTGACAGCCCTCGGCACGAAGTTGGGAATCGATGTCAGGATCACGGATGGCTAAGGTAGGTAGACGATGAGCAGTGAAAACAAGGACGAGTGGTCAGAAAATACCCTGGGGCCAGCGAAGAAGCGCTTCGGGGAGCGGAAAGAGACCTTCGAGTCGGACTCTGGTCTCGAAATCGACACGACCTACGATCAGGGTGACCTGGTCGAGTTCGACTATGAGGAACGGGTTGGCTACCCCGGCGAGTACCCCTACACCCGCGGCGTGCAGCCCAACATGTACCGTGGCCGACTCTGGACGATGCGCCAGTATTCCGGCTACGCCTCCCCCGAGGAGTCCAACAAGCGCTACCGGTACCTGCTCGACGAAGGACAGACGGGGCTAAGTATCGCCTTCGACCTGCCAACACAGACCGGGTACGACTCTGACCACCCCCTTGCCACGGGCGAGGTAGGCCGGGCCGGAGTGCCGATCAGCAGTCTGTTAGATATGGAAACCCTGTTCGACGGCATCCCGCTCGACAAGGTCAGCACGTCCATGACCATCAACTCGACCGCGTCGATTCTGCTTGCTCTATACATCGCCGTGGCGAAGAAGCAGGGTGTCGACCCGAAGACGATCAACGGCACCATCCAAAACGACATCCTTAAGGAGTACATCGCAAGAGGGACGCACATCTATCCTCCTGTGCCTTCGATGCGACTGGTCACCGACGTGTTCAAATACTGCCGGGAGCATGTCCCGCGGTGGAACACGATCAGCATTAGCGGCTATCACATGCGGGAGGCCGGCGCGACCGCAATCCAGGAGTTGGCGTTCACGTTTTCGAACGCCATCGCGTACGTGGACGCCGCCGTTGGGGCGGGTCTGGATGTGGACGACTTTGCCAACCGACTGTCATTCTTCTTCGTGGCGCAAAGTAACCTTTTCGAGGAGGCCGCCAAGTTTCGCGCGGCCAGGCGGATGTGGGCAAAGATCATGCGAGAGCGGTTTGGAGCCAAGAATCCGCGCTCATGGATGCTACGATTCCACACCCAGACCGCAGGAGTCACGCTAACGGCACAGCAGCCAGACAACAACGTGATCCGCACGACGGTGCAGGCGCTGTCAGCAATCCTTGGCGGCACTCAGTCTCTCCACGTCAACTCCCGCGACGAAGCGCTGTCGTTGCCCACCGAGGAGTCTGTCCAGATCTCCTTGCGTACACAGCAGATTCTGGCCCACGAGAGCGGAGTCACCGAAACTGTCGACCCTCTCGCGGGCTCATATTACGTCGAGAACCTGACTGACAGGCTCGAGGCAGCGGCATTCGAGTACATTGACGAGATCGACCGCATGGGCGGTGCCGTATCGGCGCTGGAGTCCGGCTACCAGACCAGGGAGATCCATGAGAGCGCCTTCAAGCATCAGCGCGAGGTGGAGTCGGAAGACCGGGTAGTGGTGGGGGTAAACAGGTATCGAACCGACGAACCGCCCATAGGCAAACTGCAGACCATCGACCCCAAGGAGACGGTCAAGCAGATAGAGCGTGTGAAGCGAGTCCGTAGTGAGCGCGACAGTTCGGTAACGCAGGCGGCGCTGGATAGGCTCAAGACCATAGCTTCGGGCTCCGACAACACGGTTCCGTCGATACTGGAGTGTGTCGAGGCCTATGCTACCGTTGGAGAGATAGCCGACGTCTTCCGAGGAATATTCGGAGAGCAGCAAGACGCCTCCGGAACGTAAACAAGGGGAGTGCAGAGGGACCGAGCCCCTTTGCTTCTTGGTTCTTAATGACCCAATCTGTCTTGTCTGAAGAAGAAACGATGCTAAAGACCACGGTCCGCGAATTCGCGGATCAGGTCCTGGTTCCCAACGCGGCGGGTTACGACGAGAGCGGCGAGTTCCCCTGGGACAATGTGCGGGGACTGGCGGAGCTCGGCATCCTCGGCCTCACTGTGGATGGGGAGTACGGTGGGAGTGGGGGCACGACTCGCCACCTCGCTATTGTCGCGGAGGAGATAGCGAGAGGCTGTGGCTCCACCAGCGTCATACTCATCGCCCACCTGTCCTTATGCACCGAATTCATTGCTACCTTCGGCACTCCGACCCAGAAACAGCGGTGGGTGCCGGCTCTGGCCACAGCGGAGACGATAGGCGCGCTAGCGCTGACCGAGCCGGGCTCGGGAAGTGATGCGGCCGCGATGCGCACCACCGTCGCCGGAGATGAGGACGGCTATGTCCTGAACGGCAGTAAGCTGTTCACAACCAACGCAGAGGAGGCCGGGGTGTTCGTGGTTTTGGCCACCCATGACCGTGACCTCCGTTCCAAAGGCATTTCGGCACTGGTTGTGGAACCCGGGGCCGATGGGTTCACCATCAACCCGCAGCATGGCAAGATGGGGATGCGCGCCACGTCCACCGCAGAGTTGGTCTTCGAGGACTGCGCCGTTCCTTGCAACGCGCTCCTAGGTAGCGAACGCGAGGGGTTCGCGGAGACGATGGAGATACTGAACTCCAGCCGCATCGGAATTGCCGCGCAGAGCGTGGGTCTGGCACAAGCTGCCTACGAGGCCGCGGTGCAGTACGCCAAACAGCGCGAGGCCTTCGGCATGAACCTATCGGAATTCCAGGGCATACAGTGGACCATCGCGGACATGGCCACCGACATTGAGGCTGCGCGGCTACTGGTGCTCCAGGCAGCGACTCTCAGGGATCTGGGCAGACCATTCGTCACCGCGGCATCGATGGCCAAGCTGTTCGCGTCGAGGGTGGCTGTGGAGTCGGCTGACCGGGCGGTGCAGATTCACGGCGGCACAGGCTATTTTGCGCCGACAACCGTGGAACGGCTGTACCGTGACGCCAAAGTAACGGAGATATACGAAGGAACTTCGGAGGTGCAACGCATGATTATTGCTCGCAACATGCTCAACGAACAGGGCCAGGGATGACCGCGCCCGACAAGTCACCGTGCAACGCACGTCACATCAACCACGTCGCGATAGCCGTGCGCGACATCGACGAGGGTCTGGCGCTCTATCGCAGAATTTTCGGTCTGCCCGAGGTTGAGGTAGAAGAGTTGGAGGACCAGGGTGTGCGAGCGGCTTTGGTAACGGTGGGAGGCTCGCAACTCGAGTTCATTGAGCCGACAGACCCTGAGGGCGGCGTGGCCCGCTTCATTGCCAAGCGCGGTGAGGGACTGCACCACGTCTGCTTCGAGGTAGACAGGCTACAGGGCACGCTAGACGCGCTGGACAAGGAGGGCGTCGGACTCATCGACCATGAACCTCGTGAGGGGCTATCAGGGATGATCGGGTTCCTGCATCCAAGATCCACGGGCGGCGTGCTGGTGGAGTTGGTGGACAGCGAGACGGCTCGGCACTAATTGGGAGAACTACCACAGAGATCGCAGAAATCACAGAAAAGAGACGGGATTTCTTGTTTGAGAAAGAGGGGAATTTCGTTTGGTTCTGAGGGAAAGCAATGAACGATAGTCGAATCATACGGGTGCTGGTGGCGAAGCCCGGCCTTGATGGCCACGACCGCGGAGCAAAGATCATCGCCCGAGTGCTTCGAGACGCCGGGATGGAAGTGGTATATACAGGCATCCGCCAAACGCCGGAGATGATCGCCGAAGCGGCACTACAAGAGGACGTGGACGTCATCGGACTCTCTATTCTATCTGGCGCCCACCTGGAGTTATTCCCTCAAATTTTTGAGGGCATGAATACGAGAGGGATGAAAGATATCGTGGTCGTGGCAGGGGGCATCATCCCAGACAAGGACCGCGCTGCGCTGCTAGACATGGGTGTGAAGGCCGTGTTCGGGCCAGGCACGCCGACAACCGACATCGTGGAATTTGTCCGGGGTACAGTGGCCGAGCGGGATTGAGGCGAAATAAGGGTGACGGGCGAGCCTGAGCGATCATTCGACAGACTCATGATGAGCGTCCATTGTGTTGGGCGCACCGACTAGAAGGAGCCGCTCGTGGTGAGCCCGTCGAATCATGCCTGCTGAGCAGAGCAACTCCGACATCGAACAAACCCACGATCAGGATTTGAGTTCTATGGCCATTGAGGCCGTGATTTTTGACTTCGACGGGGTGATCCTCGAAACCGAGACTCCGAACTACGAGACATGGAGGGACGAGTTCGCCGACCACGGCGTGGAGCTTGACCGATCACTTTGGGCCGGTTTTGTAGGTGGGAGACCCGGTATTTTCGACCCGTACGGACACCTTGAGAAGCTGACCGGCCATACGGTTGACCGCGACATCGTCGGCAGCCGCCGACGTAAACGCTATCTATCTCAGGTAGCGTCGTCGTCCATACTGCCCGGGGTCGTCGACTGCATGACCGGGGCGAAAGCGTTAGGACTGAAGCTCGGAGTGGCGTCCAGCTCCAGCCGTCAGTGGGTCGAAGAGCACCTCATCAAGCGCGATTTGATGCGCTATGTCGGCGTGGTCAGGTGTCGAGACGACGTGATAAATGTCAAACCTGACCCCGAACTGTTCCTTTCGGCGGCCGCAGCCCTGGGCGTTGCTCCAGCACAATGTGTGGTGATCGAGGATTCGGCCAACGGCGTAACGGCAGCCAAACGAGCCGGCATGTACTGCGTAGTTGTGCCGAACTCAACAACGATCGACATGGTAGTGGATCATGCCGATTTGCGCCTGCGATCGCTCGGGGACGTAACACTATCAGCTCTGATAGAACGCTTAGGAATTGAGGTGACTGGCTCTTACGGAGAGGGCCTTCAGTTGCACCTCCCATGAAGAATCGTGGGGACTACAACCCATGGGCATGGTGTACAAGCCGAAGACCGGGCGACGCCAAATTGGTGACTACGACTCCTGTGTGAAACTTGACTCAATACCCCGTCGAGACTAAAATACGCCGTTGCGAGTGGTTCGTGTTCGGCACATAGACCCGGGGTGGTGTCGGGATGAAGATCAACGTGTCGCAACTACTGAATGAAGCGATCGGGTCGATTCGCGAATATGCGGTCGACGAGGAGCTTGAATCCGGCAATAGCCGAATTGCAGGCTCCATGAAGCTAATGAGGACCGACAAGGGCGTGTTGGTTAGTGCCAAGATGAGCACAGACACACAGAGCACCTGTAGTCGCTGTCTAAAAGAGTTCGGCCAAAGAATCGACGTGGCGTTCGAAGAAGAGGCGTTCCATTCGAATGATTGGCCTTCAGGCGAGCAACCTGAGGCCCCTGAGATAGACGACAAGAGAATTTTGGACCTGACCGAGGCGTTGGAACAGTACCTATACCTGGCAGTCCCTGTCAAGCCAGTCTGTCGGGAGGACTGCCAAGGCATATGCTCCCAATGTGGGGCGGACCTGAATGAGATGGCGTGCGTGTGTGACCACGAAGCGCGAGACAGTCCCTGGGCACAGATGCTCAATATGGCGGTCTCCGATAGACCGGATAGCAGAGTGAACTAAATGGCACCACTACCTAAGAAAAAACATTCCAGAGGCCGCAAGGGCGCAAAGGCGTCCCACCACGGGTTGAACCCAATAAGCCTGGGCGAATGCCCTCAGTGCCACAGCGTACGGCTACCTCACAGGGTCTGCCAATCGTGCGGGTACTACAACGGCAGGCAGGTCATTACTACAGCCTCCACCGAGTCCGAGCAATAGGACAAGGAACCAAGCATGACCTTCAGCATCGCACCGGCTAAAAAGGGCGCAGGGGTTGGATACCTATTCCCAGGGCAAGGTGTACAGAGCGTCGGCATGGGCGGTGAGTTGTATGACAACTCACCCGCCGCTAGGTCCGTGTTCCACGAGGTAGACATGGCTCTTGGCCGCCCCCTCTCCAAGCTCGTGTTCTCCGGTCCGGACGATGCACTTCGAGACACGGTGAACGCCCAGCCGGCAATCATGGCCGTGAGCCTCGCCTGCGTCAAGGCGATGGAAGAGCAGTTAGGTCCAGAGAATATACCAGCTCCGGCATTTGTGGCCGGCCACAGCCTTGGCGAGTTTACGGCACTGGCTGTCACCGGCGTACTCGATGTTGGAGAAACTGCCTGGCTTGTGCAGGAACGCGGGCGCCTGATGCAAAAGGCCTGCGAGCAGCGACCTGGCACCATGGCTGCCGTGCTCGGTCTCGACGAAATGACTCTTGAAGAGATAAGCCGCGAAACCGGCACATACATCTCTAACGTCAACACCGCTGAGCAGATCGTAATCAGCGGCGACGTGATGACAGTAGCCCAGGCCCTGGACCTCGCTATCGCCCGTGGTGCAAAGAAGGTAATCCCGCTGCGAGTAGGTGGTGCTTTCCACTCCGCCCTCATGGAGCCCGCCAGAACTGGCCTCATCGCCGCAGTAAGCAGCCTTACCTTCAAGGACCCGGTCGTGCCCATTGTGGCGAACTGCACTGGGAAGCCCCTGAAGAAGGGATCAGGGGTCAAGCGAGAGATCATAAACCAGATCATCACCTGCGTCCAATGGAAGCGATCGATGGATTACATGATGAAGCGAGGAGTCTCGCAATTCGTGGAAATCGGCCCGGGCAGGACCCTGTCCAGTATGGTCAAGCGCATCGACCGCTCAGCCAGCGCAGTCAGCGTAGGCAACGTCGAGGCGATCCTGAACTTGCGAAAGAACTGACGGACCACTAAGCGACAACATCGACCTTGAACACTACCGCGCAGGAAGCCGCAGGACTGCCAAGGTCCAGGCACATGGCAAGGGCCGTCACCCTCCAGGTATTGTATGAGAGTGACGGAACCCGCCACGATCCTAATCGCGCGATCAAACGCAGAATTGCCGAACACAAGCTTTCACGTCCGGCCGCGAACTTTGCCCAGCACATCGTCTCCGGAGTGCTTGCAAACGGGGACCGGATAGATGCGATAATAGTGGCTCATGCCCCTTTCTGGCCCTTGGATCAGATGGCAGTGGTGGACAGAAACATCCTCAGAATCGCGATTTATGAGATCATAGAAGGAAAAGAGACCCCGCCCAAGGTGGCCATCAACGAGGCGGTTGAGATGGGAAAGGTTTACGGCTCTGAGAGCACCCCGAAGTTTGTCAACGGCGTGCTGGGTTCTGTGATGGAGTCGTACGCATCCGCAAAAAACAGGTAAGTTGGAAGTTCCCTGTTCCGCCCGTCCGGGCGGAACAGACTGTGACAGAACATGGAGGTAATTGTATGGCAACGGTTATGGATCGAGTCAAAGCGGTCGTGGCCGACAAGCTGAGCGTGGACGAGAACGATGTCACTCCAGAGGCATCATTTGTCGACGACTTGAACGCTGATTCTCTAGACCTAGTCGAGCTGATCATGGCCTTCGAAGAGGAGTTCAGTACGGATGGCAACGCCATCGAGATCTCGGACGAAGAGGCCGAGGGCATCCTTAGCGTGCAAAACGCTATTGACTACCTCAAAGAGCACGATGTAGAGGACTAATAGACGTTTGTCCTGCATAAGACACTCAAGGGCCCCGGAATTCCGGGGCCCTTTCTTTTTTCCACGCATAACGACTGACAATGGGCTAATATATACGGCATTCTGGAACCTGGAGTCGACCTCCTGAACTTCCGCCGTCAAGTTCTCACAGTACCCGCGCGTATCAACCTGCTCGGTAATCCTGGCGATGCCAACGAGGGCGACTACGCCACCATCTCCACCGCCATCGACATTCGCGCTGGTGTATCGCTAGAGCCTGCCCAAGGTCTGGTACTGGAGTTCGTTGCATCAGAGGCTGGGGGAGCGCGTCAAGTACATGTTGAGACGAGCGGAGACAAATATCCCCTGCCCTACGACGAAGATGCAGACCTGTTGAAGGGGGCTGTCAACCGTCTCCATGCCTTCAGTGACGAGTTCAGGTCAAAACACGCCGCACAGGGCGTGCGGATAGCCACATGGACCGACGTGCCGTTCCAGAGCGGACTCGGTGGCTCATCCCTTTTTGTACTACTAACCCTGGCGGGCCTTAGAGAGTTCTACGATCTCGACCGCCGAATTCTTAACGACTATGTAATAGCGGAGCTGACTCAGCGAGTAGAGGCCGAGGAGCTTGGGATCACATGCGGCTTCGCAGACCGCTACGTGCCGCTATTCGGAGGCATCGCCTACATCGACTACAGGGGCAAGTTGGAGCAACGGGCGATCGGAGAGGAACCATACGCGACCTATGAACGGCTGGACGGCATGGTCGAAGATCTACCCCTGATAATGGCATCTACCGGCCTTGAGCGCGATTCAGGAGACGTCCACGGCACCATGCGCCCACGCTATCTCGATGAGCACCGCCGGTGGCAGCGGGATGGCGGAAAACCGCCTCCGATGGTCCGGTTAATGACCGCGGCCTGGGAGACAGCCTGGCGCGGCAAGGCGGCCATTCTGGCTGGGGATCTGACCAAGGTGGGCCGGCTGATGGCCGATAACCATCGCCTTGTCGACGAGATGATGGTCTATTGCGGCTTTTCAGACGGCGCCGGCTGGGCCAACAACCTGCTAATAGAGACGGCGCTGAAGAACGGCGCGCTTGGCGCGAAGCTAACCGGGGCCGGGGGCGGCGGGTCGGTCTTTGCCCTGACCCGACCGGGCGAAGAGCATCGACTGGCAAATACGTGGGAGAGAGCTATCGACTCCGCTGGACTCACCAATGCAAGGATCGGCCTGCCACGGGTTTCAACGGACGGGCTGGTCGTACGGACTGAATGATATGCAAGGCATAATTCTCGGCGCGGGCAAGGGTTCTCGCCTAGGGTCCGTAACCCGCGGCCGATCAAAAGCCATGCTGCCTATAACCGGCGTACCTATCATCGAGCGGGTTATGGAGGACATGACCTTCTGTGGCATCGACGAGTTCGTCGTCGTCGCCGGGCCTGGTGACCACGAAATGGCGCGGCACTTCGCTGGGCGTGACAATGTCCAGATTGTGACTCAGCCGGCACCTGCTGGCATGTCTGACGCCCTGGCCTGTGCCTCGACCGTCGTGACCGGCGACTTCGTGTTGTCGGCCTGCGACAATCTCGTACCTAGGGCCGACATGCGTAGGCTGATCAGCGCGTTTGATTCGGACCAGACCACCGATGCGGTCCTGGCCTTGGCGACCGTACCGGCGGAGAGCACCAGGCGCTCAGGGATCGTGGAGATGATAGGCGACCGAGTCCGGCGGATAGTCGAAAAACCAGCCCCCGGCGAGGCGCCCTCGAACATCGCGAGCCTGCCCCTATACTGCTTCAGAGAGTCGTTCATGAAATTTCTGCCCGGCGTTGCGGTCTCCCAGCGGGGTGAGAGGGAGCTTCAGGACGCAATTCAGGCTCAGATCGACGACGGTGGGATTGTGATGGGTGTACAGTTTGCCGGTAGGATGACACTCACCGATCCTACTGATCTCCTCAAGATAAACATGGAGTACCTGTCACGCGGGTGGATGGCCGGTGGTCTATCTGCGACCGCAACCGGAGAAGGGACGGTGCTTTTGCCACCGGTAGCGATCGGATCTCGCACGTCCATCGGAGCACATTGCAGGATAGGCCCAAATACCTACGTCGAGGGAGACGCTCAAATAGGAGACGGCGCCGTAATCGCAGACTCGGTGGTACTCAGAGGTTCACGGGTTGCGGCGAGCGCGGTAGTTCATGGTGAACTTGTCAGCAACGGCGCTGTAGTGGCGACCTTGCCGGGGAGGGTTCAATAGTCGCGCTCTCCGGCATCCACGGCTTTGTACAGGCAGGGAAAGCGTTGTGGAACCACCTGAAATGAAGATTGACGCTGCCGTGATGCCCTGCTAGGATTGGGTGTATTATCCCCCCGGCCGAGGTCCCATGTCTGAGTTCGAAAACCTGGTCCAGCAGATTCATAATTGCCGCAAATGTGCCCTCTCAAAAAAGCGCACCAACGCCGTTCCGGGCGAGGGTTCTCCCTCCGCCGATATCATGTTCATCGGAGAGGGACCGGGCTTCAATGAGGATCGCGACGGTAGGCCGTTCGTGGGCCGGTCCGGCAGGTTCCTTGACGAGATGCTTGCCGCAATTGGACTCAGACGTCCGGACGTTTACATAACCAATGTGGTCAAGTGCAGACCACCGAATAACAGAGACCCACTTCCGAGCGAAATAGAGGCGTGCCACCCGTACCTGGACTCGCAGATCGAGATGATCGCACCGAAGGTGGTAGTCATGCTGGGTAAATACTCGTTCAACCAGTTTTTCCCCGGCGAGTCGATCGGACGGGCCCGTGGCAAGCCCATGAGTTGGAACGGCGTCACGGCCTATCCCATGTACCATCCGGCCGCCGCTCTTCACAACCCGAGGCTTCGTCCGGTGATTGAGGACGACTTCCGAAACCTTCTCAGACTGATTGAAAAGCCCGAACCCGGCCCAGAAAATATCGATGAGGCACCTGCCGAGCAGCTCAGTTTTTTTTGATCCGCAGGCCAACACCGCGGACACACCCCATCTGAATGAGACTCCAATAGCTAAATGTCAGAAACATCACTGCGCGTAATACCTCTTGGTGGTCTCGGAGAGATCGGCAAGAATATGATGGCCCTGGAGTATGACGACGACATAGTAGTAATCGACTCAGGGGTGCTGTTCCCCAGCGAGGAGATGCCCGGCATAGATTTCGCTATCCCGGACATAAGTTATCTGAAGGAGAACAGCTCCCGCGTCCGCGCTATCCTGATTACGCATGGGCACGAGGACCACATAGGCGCACTGCCATACGTGCTATCCGAACTAAACGTGCCAGTCTATGCATCCAGGCTCACCCACGGTCTGATCAGCGTGAAGCTCAGAGAATTCGGCCTGCTCAAAGATGCACGGCTCAACGTCGTCGAGCCTCACAGCCCATTTAAGATAGGGGCATTTAAGGCCGAGTTTTTCAGGGTCTGCCACTCGATACCCGACGCCATGGGCATCGCCCTCCAAACACCGTTGGGGACTGTAGTACACACCGGAGACTTCAAGATCGATCACACCCCGGCAGACGGAAAATCGACAGACTTCGCCGCGTTGTCGCAACTCACGGGCAACGGGGTACTTCTACTACTCTCGGACTCCACATATGCCGAGTCCGAAGGCTACACCGAGTCGGAGCAGGTCGTTGGCCAGGCGCTGGAGCGCGAAATCATTGGCGCGGATGGTCGGGTGTTGGTGGCGACCTTCGCTTCTCTGATCTCCCGGGTGCAACAGGTGATCGATGCGGCCGTCAAGTGTGATCGCAAGGTGGCAGTTATAGGCCGGAGCATGATCAACAACGTCAAGATGGCCTTGAACATGGGCTACCTGAAAGCTCCAGCGGGCACCATCATACCTCTGAGCGAGGCATTAGATCTCCCGCTGAACCAGATCGTCATCCTTGCGACTGGGGCGCAGGGCGAGCCCACATCCGCCCTTGTCCGTATCTCCAACGGAGACCATCAGGATGTCGAGATAGTTCCCGGGGACACGGTGATTATTTCAGCTTCTCCTATTCCAGGGAACGAGACTCTCGTATCCAGGACCATCGACAACCTGTACCGCCAAGAAGCACGGGTGCTGCACAGCAAGATCGCCCTGGTCCACGTCCACGGCCATGCCAGCCGAGAGGAGTTGAAGATGATGCTGGCGATGGTAAAGCCAAAATTTTTCATCCCTGTACACGGTGAATACCGGCACCTGGTGGCCCATGCCGAGATCGCGCGTTCGATGGGGGTGGCCGAAGAGAACGCCATGGTACTCGAGGACGGAGACGTTCTGGAGCTGACCGCCGACCATGGGACTATCGTAGACAGGATCCCCGCCGGGCACGTCTATGTGAATGGCCGTCGCATGTGGGGAGACGACGGGAAGGTGCTCGCGGAGCGCGGACGGCTTGCTAGGGAAGGCGTAGTCACTGTCGTTGTATCTGTGGACGCCTCTTCTGGTGAGGTCGTCAACACCCCCAGCCTGTTGTCGTCTGGCTTCATCGAGTTGGACGAATCGGCTGACCTGCTGGAAAGAACCTCGGAAGAGGCCCAGATTGCCCTAGAACAACTCAACGGTCGCCGTCTAGAGTTGGATGAGCTAAGATCACTTGTTTCGAATTCGGTTTCCAAGTTTCTGTATGACGAGACGAGACGTCGCCCGAAGGTGTTGACGCACATCCAAGAGGTGTAGGGCGCGTCAGACAAGCGCCACTTCGCCCTTTCAATCCGCGCAGCGTCCCCAAGACTCTTCTCCGACGGAGTAGCACTCATTATG
>JASLXL010000267.1 GCA_030740335.1 SAR202 cluster bacterium
GGAAACGTACAGATTCTGCCCGCCGTTTCCGAATGTGCCCGCCCTGAAGGACTCGAAGCCCTGTGTCGTCCACACACTGTCATTGTTCATATTTGGTCACGCTCCACTTTCGTCGCCGGTTTACACTCCGCTCCAACCTCATCGGGCCACCGTTGGAAAGAGGTCCTTCGACAGCCCTAAGGATGACGCAACGGCCGATGATTTCACCGGCAAGCCCGATCCGGGGCTCTCCAACAAGAATTGAACCACGGTACGACATCGTGTCGCTACTACGTCCCGCCGAAGCTCGATCATCCCAACGCGCTCCAGCAGAGCAAACGGCCGGACCACAGCGATCCAGAACAAGTCTGAGGTTATCTGACAAGGGTGGATCGGTTCACGAATCCTCCGGCTGTGAAGAGGACCTTGATGTCACTTTAGTATCTTACCGGATGGATCACAATCATTGCCGCAGGTGGACACGACTGCTTTCACGCAGGCCTTGTCAGCCCACATCTCCCATATCGCTAACAATTGTGCTCGGTTATTCGGCGATGTTCTTCAAACCATCCGAGCAGGATGGTCAAGACCGGTGGACGGTTGGTACGCCATGCGAGAATACTGGTGTTTCAACTAGCTAAGGTACTGGTGAGCAGGGAAATGCTGGGCGGAATTCTGGAACGAATTGATCGGCTTCGGCTGGCTCCTGCCTACCCCTTTTTAGGAGCGTCGGGATTGGTGAAGTCAGACACGGTCAGCAGTTGAACGCTGCGGCCGTAACAATGGCTGCTAGTGCAACTCCCGCAAACGCCTTTGTGTGAGCAACACCAAGGAGAATATCACGAGCAGGGCCGCAGACATGATCCCAACCGTCTGTCGGCCTCCGATTGCGTCGACGGCGACGCCTAAAGGCATCACTCCCAGGGGCATCAGTCCCCACATCAGCATGATGATACTCATCATGCGACCCCTATAGTGCTCGTCGGCCCGCTCCAGAATCAGTGCCGTTATCAGGGCCATGGGAGCGATATTACCCAGGCCTATCAACACCATGAGGCCTAACGCCACCGCGTATATCGGTATAAGGGCAACAAGGGCCAGGGCGAAACTTGCGATGAAGCCTCCCAGGATCACCAGCAATCCGCGATGCCAGTTGCCTATTGAGGCGATTCCAAGGGATCCAAGCAGCGAGCCAAGACCGATAATGCTCACCAGCAGGCCAAAGGCCTCCGATTCTAGCCCGTATACATCGACCACAAACACCGGTAACAGAGATTGGAACGGCATGGACAGTACGACTGTCGCCAGCATGACGCCGAGGAGTACCAAGATCACTTGATTCTGCCCGACGTACAAGAGACCCGCTTTGATGTCTTTAATTATGGCTGACTGGACCCGTTTGGCCATCTTCGCTGGCTTGTGGATGGCAGTGGTAAGGGACACCGCTATTACCCCCATGCCCACCATGACATAGTAGACTCCCTCGGGGCCGATCGTAGCGTACAGAACTCCCGCGATGGCCGGTGCGACGAGCGACATAGTGCTCATGGCTGCGGAGTTGAGGACGATAGCGTTGGATATCCGCTCCTGGCCCACTATCTGAGGGATGATTGCCTGACGGGCCGGACCCACGAAGGCGAACATTACGCCATTGAACATGGATGCCACAAGCAGATGGGGCCACCCTAGTACCCCTGTGGATATAGCAATGGCAACCGCCAGGGACACGATGCTGGAGACAGCCTGGCCACCCTGTATGATTGGCTTGCGTTCCAACCGATCTGCCAGGGCCCCGCCGAATAGCGTCAGGCTCAACATCGGCACAGCCCAACCCGCGCTGACTAACCCCAGTATCTTGGCCGATTCGGTGATCTCGTATACCAGGAAGCCCTGGGCGATCATTCCCATTTGGAATCCGCCCATCATGAACAGCGTGCCAAACCATAGGAGCCGGAAATCGCGGTTTCCGAGGGAGGAGAAGGTGTGGCGCCAACTCGATATCGTCGAGCCGCCTGCGGCGGACTCGGTTTCGGGAAGCGGACCCGATGGCGGGCTCGAGACGACGGAGACGCCATTTTCGCGGGGCGCTGCTACCGTGCCCGATGCCGGGTCGGAATCTTCAAGAGTGTCGGTGCTGACCACGAACTCTTGATCGTTGTGCATCGATATAGTCTAAACCAGTACGCTGGTCTGCGCACCTGTATTCTGATGGAATCGATCAGTGTTGGGGCCAAAAGCCGATAACGAAGGGGCTCTCGAATAATCAGGAGCCCCTTCGTTATCGGTCAACGACTACTCTGCCTGCTGGACCTGGCTGTCAGTTGTGGGTTGCCATTCGTTCTCGGTCGGCGGATGTTAGGTGTGTCTCTACCTTAATAATGAACTCCTGAAGGCTCTCTTCGACGGTTGAATCGGTGGTGTCTATGGAAAATCTATGGGCGATGAGCGAGTTCTCGAACTCTTCCTGGAACCTGCCAAGTACAACCTCGGCGTCTTCCACTTTGAACATCGTTGCCGCATGGCGCTCTGGAAAGAGGCTTTTACCCTCACTCATCCTACTCTGGATCGCATCAGGCGTGGCCTTGATCAAGACAAGGATAGTATCAGGCATAGTGTGCATGACCTCCTCGTCATAGTGTTTCCTCATCTCCCTACGGTCGGCGTACTCCCCTGGTCGCCCATATCCCCAATAAAGTGGCGCGAATACGGCATCTCCGTAGTACCAGTCGATGTTCCAGAGTTCACCGCTCTCGGCAAACCCACGTCCAAAGTGGTACTCGATCTGATATCTCTGGAAATGCTCTAGCAAGCCAGGATTGAGCCCAAGAATGTCCTTCTCCGATTGTTCCTTGTGGTGATCGTGGCCCTCATTGTGGACCACGTGGGGTACCGTGTAATGGTCATGAAAATCGATGCTGGGAGGCGGATGGAATTCGGCCCCGGTCTGCTCACTCCACCACTTCGTGATTTCGACACCGAGTGTTCGCTTGCCCGCCCATTCGCAACCAATCAGAATCAGGTTCAATGCATTCCTCCCGCAGTATTACATGGAATTCCAAGTGGCGCCGTTCGGCCTCGACCTAATCAGACGCTAAGGGCTCCTTGGGCTCAAGGTCCGCGCCGACGTTTATCTCCCGGACCTGGACGTGGGCACTGTACTGCATGCCACCCCAGCCACGATCGACGGCCTCGGACAGCGCCTCTGCTGCGACATCCGCCAGCTCCATCGGCACACCCAAATCAGAGCCCAGGTCGATCGCAAGCCTGACATCCTTGAGCCCAGTCGCGACCATCGGGCCCTCCGGGTTGTCGAGGAATCGCGGCTCGTGGAGAGCGGCTGTGAAGACCTCGCTGGGGCGGCTTCTAGCCGAGCTTAGTGATATGGCCTTCGTCAGGGTCTCTATAGGCACTCCGGCCTTCACGCCGAGGGTCAGGGCCTCCGCAAGCGCCGCGTGTATCGTGAACAGATGCACGTTGTTGATGACCTTGCAGAGCGCCCCGGAGCCCGACTTGCCACAGTACAGCAGCTCAGAGCCCAGTATGCTGAGCACCGGTTTGACGCGCTCATAGACGTCCCGGTCGCCGCCGATCATTATTGTCAGCGTGCCCTTGTGGCGGTCTCGGGTGTCCGTACTCTGACTTACGGGGGCGTCTAGTACGCCAACCCCACACTTTCGGTAGATGCCGTGAATCCGACGAATCAGCCGTGGAGAGTTGGTAGTGAGATCGATGTAGACCGAGTCCCGTGACGCACCGTCCAGTATGCTGTTGTCACCGAGGGCGACCTCCCGTACCTCATCGGGGCCGGGCAGGGAAGTGAAGACGATCTCGGCATCCCTGGCCACTTGTTTCGGGCTCTCGGCCCACTCCGCTCCGGTGGCACGCAAATCCATCGCTCCCGGTGCGTCCCGGACTGCGTCGTACACCGTGATGTAATGGCCGGCGACCATCAGTCGCTTCGCGATTGGCCACCCCATCCTGCCGAGGCCGATAAAACCAATGTTCACTCGGTCACCTCAACCAACACCTGAAGCCCCTTGAGCAACCCTGTCCGTTATTTCCACCATCGCGAGTTGGCTTGTGGTGTATACGATACTCTTGGCGCCCCAGCCTCCGACGACTGCGAGATGGTACTCTGCCGGGCTGGTCCTAGATGGAACTAGCACCGTGTCCAACTCTTCGTCCGACGCCGTTAGCAGCCACTTCCACTCGTCTCGGATCTCATGAGGGGGCCGCCACCTCGTGAGGTTCGCTACCCATCGGGCGGGCATCTTCTGGTTCTTCCAGATGTACTCTTTCGCCTGCTGCCTCGTCCAGCCAAACCTGGACAGCAGTTCGGCGTGCTCCGGAGCTAGTATTATGAAGAGTCCGCCGGGGAACAACCTCGCCCCGCCTGTGGCCGATTTGATGTCCTCCGGCCTGTCGGCATCCTCCCTGTTCGAGACCGGAACGCTGAGTCCAGAGTACAGGGTAGAGTAGACGAACTCGTTCAGCATCGGTTCCGGCTGCTTGCTGAGGTGGTCCGGCACCTCAAGCTGGTTGGTCACCGACGTAACACCAACGACGTTGGTATCCTTGCCAAACCCGTAATCTGTTTGGAATGGCTGCCACGGGTTTCTCTCCTGGTTCTCTGCCGTGCAGAGGCTCCACTTGAGCGGCGTGCCGATGGTGTCCATATCCATTTCGCGCGGCCGGTGATAGCCGACGTTCTTGAGCACTAGTTGTAGCGCCCTTCCCAGTACCATATTGGTCATCGACCACTTGCTGGGCCCCAATGTGCACTGGCCGGTGTGAATACCTAGCTCCTCTACAATGGGTCCGCTCACGAAGAGCATCGGTGCGTTGATGGATGTCGACATCAGCCAGGCCCGCGCATAGAATCCCATCGCGCCGATGGCCCTGACCGCGGCAAGTATCACCGGTAGGTGGGTCGGTTCGCACCCAGCCATCACGCAGCTGATAGCGATCTTCTCGACGGTGGCGATGCCCATGCCGGGTTGGAGCACGGCGACAACCTCGTCTGGGCGGAGGGTTGTGCCTTTCAACATGCTTGCCACTCGCTCCGACGTTGGAGGAGTGAGAGAGAAGCCATCGCCCCTGCTTTTCTCTAGGAACGTCCGGTTGAATCGATCGAGGGCGTCGAGCTGATCGTTGCCCTGGTAATGCTCCACCTCGGCGCGCTGCACCTTGGTGGCTGGCCCTTCGCCAATGACCCTTGGGGGCTGGGTCGTCAAGTACTCGATGATCTCGTCGACGACATCGTCGATTTCCTCGTGGATCTTGTCGTCGGATATGCCTTCCGGGGAGTCCGGTATCACGACAAAGCGGTTGTCGGCCATGCCGAAGGCCTGGCTGGACAAGTGGCCATTCAGCTCAAACTCCTTAGCGACGATGGCGACGGCCGGCTTGCCGTTCTTTTCGAAAAAAAGCGTGTCGTGGACAATCCACGATGTACACGATCCTCAGTCGCCGCTCGACCCAACGAACACGTCACATTCTCCCAGCGCCTCCTCCAGCATGTCCGGGGCGCAGGGGAAGTTGCCGTTGTACCTTGTCACGGTTACATCGGGATATCGCCTAATCAGCTGCTCTCCAACGCGGTCAAGAGCGACGTCTCCACCACGCTTGGCGTTCCATATCAATCCCACCTTCTTGCCAGCCAGGGACGGCGAACGCGGCGCGGCCCAGAATCCCTCTAACTCGCCTTGCATGACCGCCTCGGGGGCGAGGACATCTAATGTGTACATACCAGACCTCCGTGACATGTATAGGCATCAGTGAAACGGCTAATCAGTCCCACGTGTGGACGATTTTACGTCAGCGACATCCGCGTCGCAACCGATGGGAACAACCTCGGGCCATTGTGTCCCGTGGAACGCGCAACGATCCTAGTACGAAAAGGTGACCCGCTTCCGAACTGGAGGCGGGTCACTGGTGTTCAGTCTGTCTGCCAGTCTTTGAGCGTTCTACGGGAAGATATCGGAGATGTGTCCAGTCGTATCGGGGAACTCCATGTATAAAGACTTCACGGTGCCCCGGTCGTCGATGTACCAGATGTACGAACCGGTGTACGAGTTCGTCGACCATACTGGTTTGTTGTCCTCATACGCCGAATTCGGAACCTCTTGCAAGAATTCACCGGTGGGTCGATTCAAAATGGGACCGAGTCCTTGATCTCTTGTACGATCCCGTACCGGTTTAAACAGGTATGAAAACACCCGGTCAGCCCAGGGTGTCTCCGCATACTTTTGGATGTCCTTATGGAAGTGATCTGGCCCACGAAAGCTAGATAGTCACCATGAATGGCTCCGTTCATTTGCTCCAGATAGTCTGCGCATGTACACTCCGCAGGCCCAAGTCCACCCGGCGGGCACGACTCCGAACATGAGGAGACCCACCGATCAACGGCTGGCGCAACACATTCAGTTCCCTGGCAAACTTCGACTTCCTGCGCCTGTGGCTCAGCATGGTTTTGCTATGGGGTGGGTTTTCCATGCAATCAGTTGCCCGCGGGCTTCTGGTCTACGACATCACGGAGTCCGCCACCATTCTGGGATTGGTCAGCGCTGGCGGGAACCTTCCGCTGGGGGCCCTTGCTCTGTTTGGGGGCGCCATCGCCGACAGAATGGACAGAAAGCACATCATCCAGATCGGGCACGGCTTAATCGCGATAACACGGCTAGTCGGCGCCCTTTCAATCACAATGGGATTTTTGACCTGGGAACTCCTACTGGTTGTGTCAACGCTACAGGGAGTCTTCGTAGCATTCGTGAACCCTGCGCTGTACGCGATCACTCCCCAAATAGTCGGCCAGGAGAAGCTCGGCAACGCGATCGCTCTCAACACGGCGGCCCTGAGCACGGCGGCCCTAGTCGCACCCGCCGTCGGCGGGGTGCTCTACGGCATCGTTGGTCCGGGCGGCGTGTACTATACCATCACCGCAATGGCGTTCCTATCGATGGCGCTCACGATCTCGATACCCAAGGTCAAGGACACCATTGCAGCCATTGGCCCTGCCAAGACGACCTCCATGATGAGTGGAATCATGGAAGGGGTGAGAAACGTATGGCGCAATCCGTTGTTGCTGTCGCTTCTTGCCTACGGCCTAGTGACCAACCACTTGGCCAATCCATTTGGATTCCTGTTACCTGTCGTGGTGGTGGATGTCTACCATCAGGAGTCAGAGGCCTACGGACTACTCATAAGTTTGATGGGCCTAGGCGCACTGATCGGTTCTTTGGTTGTCGCTTCGCTCGGGAGGACGCGGCGTGGCATACTGCTCGTATTCGGCTCATTTGCGGCTGGCTCCGCACTGTTGCTGGTGGCATCAGTACCAGTGTATTTTGCGGGAGCCGCAGTCCTGGCCGTATTCGGGTTCGGGAACGCGGTTCACTTGACGCTGACCCAGGCCCTGGTGCTGGAGCACGTGGAGGACCGATTTCGCGGGCGCACCACCAGCATATTTCTGATGAACACCGGGCTACTGCCCTTTAGCGTTCTATTGGTCGCGTTCGCGTTCGACGCTCTGGGGAGCCGGTTCACCATCGGGATCATGGCGGTAGGACTGCTGATCGCCTCGAGTATTGTGATTTCGACTCAGGGGAGAATTCGAGAACTCAAGTAGTTTGAGTGCGACGTTCGTTTAGAGCAGTTCCAGGTCAAAATCCCAGGTTCCAAATTGGCCAGCAACGATAGCCGGTTCGACTGGACTCGCCTAAGAGTTGAGGGATACACTGCGTCGGGAAACTGTTCGAAAATGCCCGAGAGGGGGAGGACTTGAACAACGTGTATGACGTCGTGATTTCAAGAGGCAGAGTGATGGACCCGGAGAGCAGCCTTGACGGTGTCAGAGACGTCGGCATCACGGACGGCAGGATTGCGGCAATTTCGGAAGGCGCTCTCAAGGGCCGGTCGACGATCGACGCTACCGGGCTCGTCGTGTCTTCCGGGTTCATCGATATGCACAGTCACGGTCAGAATCGCGAAAACTATGAGGCTCAGGCTCGCGATGGAG
>JASLXL010000268.1 GCA_030740335.1 SAR202 cluster bacterium
GCGTCGTCGAGATGGAGGCGGGCGAGGGCAAGACCATAGCCGCTGCTTTCCCCGCCATTCTTCACGCGACGCAGGGCAGGCGCGTGCATATCATCACCGCCAACGACTATCTTGCCCTTAGAGACGCAGAGTGGCTTGCCCCGATGTATGAATCCCTGGGGCTTACAGTAAGGGCCGTGCTTGGCCCCATGGAGGACGCCGAGAGGAGAGAGGCGTACAGGGCAGACGTGGTCTACTCCACCGTTCGGGAGCTTGGGTTTGATTACCTGAGGGACAATCTCAGATACTTGGAAACGGATATGGTCCAGGGCGCCCTGGAAGTGGCCATCGTCGACGAGGCGGACCAAGCCCTGGTTGACGAATCCCAGACTCCACTTATTATTTCCGGCGGCGCCATGCCGGGTACCAGATCGGTCCACAAGGTAAACAAAGTCATTGTGGACATGACGGACGCGCAACAAAGGGTCGTGCGGAGCATCGAGAAGGAACTACGAGGGATAGCGCAACCGCCGAAACAACGTAAGTCTCTCTTGGTGCGGCTGGCTCTTGCAGACCCTCGCTCTGAGACACTTATGAGCCACCTCGAAGGCGACGGCAAATTACGTGCAGGCGTGCGCTCAGCTGCCCTGATGGCGGCATCGTCCAAGAATAGGCACGAGTCCCCGCCCCTCGAAAGGCTCTATTACCACGTGGACCTGGAGCATGGACTGGCAACTTTGACAGACCTGGGGCACCAGTTCGTGGAAAGTCGGCTGGGTTCTGTGTTCGACACCAGCACGCTTGAGGCAACGATTTCCGGGGTCCAGTCCGATCATGATACTCCTCTGAAGGATCGACGCGAGTCGATAACGCCCCTGGCCCGCCGTCTCTCCCAAAGACAGGGCCAGATGAATCAGGTGCACCAGGCATTGACGGCGCACTTGCTGCTGCGCCGTGACGACGACTACGTGATCACCGAGGACACGGTGGTATTGGTAGACGGGCCCACAGGACGCGCCCGACCTGACAGTCGATACCAACACGGACTGCAATCGGCCATCGAAGCCAAGGAAGGCGTCCGCGTCCACCAGGATTCCGCAGTCCTTGCACAGATATCGATTCAGGGATTCATCAGGCAGTATGAGAGTGTGGCAGGGATGACCGGGACGGCTTTGGACGCTCAAGACGAGCTGCGCCGCGAGTACGGTTTATCTGTCGCGGCAGTTCCCCCGAGCCGCCCATCCAGGCGCGTCGATTGGCCTGCCAGGGTATATCACACGCGGCGGGACAAGTTGAGCGCCCTTTCAGAAAGTGTGAGTCATTGGAATCGGATGGGCAGACCGGTGTTAATTGGCACGACAACAGTCGAACAGTCGGAAGAGGTCAGTGAACAGCTTAGGAGATCAGCCATCGACCACCGTGTCCTCAACGCGGTTCGGAATTCCGAAGAAGCGGAAATAGTCAGGTCTGCTGGACGCGTTGGTGCGGTCACAGTGGCGACCAATATGGCCGGCAGGGGCACCGATATACTGCTCGATCCTAACCTGGACAAGGCCATTGCCGCACGTTGCGCGGAAGTTGTGTCGCACATGCTGGACGATGGCGCAGGCGGCGTTCTGGTAAGTTGCAACACTATGGAAGATGCGAATACTTTGGAGTCCGTGCTCGCGTATATGGTCGGTTTGCGGATTGAGCGAAAGGCCTCAGATATCGTCGCCTCACCCAAGGTGGCCCCGTCCTCCACTGCACCACATACCAGGATCGAGTTTGGCTGTGGGTTGCACGTCATTGGAACAGAGTTGAACGACTCTGGTCGTGTGAACGCTCAACTTCGCGGCAGGGCCGGCAGGCAAGGCTCCTCCGGTTCGTCCGGCTTTATCCTATCTCTGGAGGACAGGACGCTGGCCGTCTTGGGCATTGGAGCGCTGCCGGAAGCGGAAGCCGACGTAGACACAGCGGGCAGGCACTTCTTTGATGGCGCGGCTACGACGCGGGTCCTTGACTCCGGCATGTCGTGGATGGAGCGGGATACCACGGCCGGGCGAACCATAATGTCGGACTACCAGAAGGTGCTCGAAGAGCAGACGCTGGCGTACTATCGGGCCCGTCGCGACATAGTCACCGACGATCATTTCCACGCCACGTACGTCGAGCTGGCCCGAGAGGCGGCGGCACGCATGGTCGAGCGTCATTTCCCTCCCACACAAGCAGGCGACTACGCCGACCGGTTCGACGAGCTGGCAGAAGAGGCTTTGCTGGACTACGGCCTGGACTGCAGCCCAATGTGGGGTCTGGGTGTCGACGCATTGTTAGAAAAAATCGTCGAAGCGGTGGAGGGTCGGTTGGCACGCGTAAGGGTTGAGGTGGGCGAGACCGTGTTCGACGCCCTTGAAAAGGTCACCTTCGTGCAGACGGCGGATGAGGCCTGGCATTCACACCTTGGAGTGCTAGACGACATGATAGCTGCGATACTGCTGAGTCCATGGGGCCACCGAACCGCGGTTGCCGATTATTCGGCGAGATGCCGGGAAGCCTACGCCGAGTTCAGGCTCGGCATTGTCGATGAGTTTACACCGCGGCTTCTCGAAGCGGCAAAAGACAACGGCGGCGAGATAGAGTCTTCCCCTGAGGCTAGTTTGCTATCGGAGTTGCAGATTATCCTTGGATAGAGTTTACGAGGATGACTAATAACAAGGCCACAAAGTCAGTTGGCCAATACCCCGATGAGTCTCTATACTAGGGACCGCGAGGAGGATCGCAATGACCACAGAAATGCGTAGAACTGGCACCAGGACGGTTGCGGGGGCGCTGATCGCAGCCGGGCCGGTGATCGCTGCCTGCAGTTTGGGACCCAGCTACGACGAGTGGGCCGCGACCGATGGCGCGGCAGGTCGCATCAACCTTGAAGAGGTCCAGAACGCTTTCAAAGATGCGGACAGCGTCACAGAGTTCGAGCGACGCGTAAACGAAATTTACGAGGGGGATGGCCTGATACTCGTTAGAGCCAGGCAGGATCCCGACGCTTTGGTCCTGGAGGGCTGGGAGGACCTGAGCGGCAACTTCGAGATCGATGAGGCGACCGACGACAAGCTCTTCGATATCGTGGAGCGCGAGAAGCAGCATCAGATGAGAGGATACGGGTCGAACGGATACTACAACCGCGGCTTTGGCGGTGGGGATTTCCTTTTCACTTACCTGGTCATTTCGTCGATGAGCAATCGCGGCTACTACTATTCGACGCCGCCAACCTATGCCCGTGGCGGTCTGCAAAGTTCTCGCAACAGCTATCGCAGTTCAAACGGATACAAGTCACAGGTATCCAAGAACAGCAAGTACTTTAAGAGCAACGGTGGGTATGCAGCGTCCGCTTATAATTCTGCTGGGAGCAGGCAGTCCACCGCGCGCCAGAGCTATAAGTCGAAGCAACAAACCAGTGGCGCGTTTAAGAGTAGCAGCACCGGTGTACGAAGCAGATGGGGATCGTCGTCGACCCGGTCATCTAGTTCAAGGGGTGGTCGTGGCGGCGGGTTCCGTGGCTTCGGAGGCTCACAGACTATAGTCGGGCCTACGCGACCAGGATACAGGTCGTAACCCAGCTCCGGTGGCGTCCATGCCAAGATACACTAAGGGCCCACCACCCATTCAGCAGCAATCGCCGACGATACCCTATGCGGTGCAGTTCCGTGTGACGCTGGGTGACATGCCTCTGCAAGACGCCTACGTGGCGAGCGCGCAGGCTATATCCTGCGACGAGACTCTGGGTACTCTGCTCGGCCGTGTTTTCACCCTCCACTTGTCAACCCGCATGGACGAAGAAATCATGTCTGGTTCGACGATCGACCCCGATTCCCTGGCAATGCACGCCGAGCTTTCGAAGATGATTTACGATGCCCAGGCCGCACGTTGCTCCCTGAGGTTTTTCGTTAACCACGGCCCTGAAATTGACGCAACCGACCCGGTTGCTCCTCATTTTCGTCAGGTCGGAGCAGACGCAAATTTGTCGCAATTTGACCTGGTGGTCGAGCAGCGTTTTACGCCCCTTGATTACGCGATATCCCGTGGGGATTGGTCGAGCGAGCCAGATCTGGTCCATTGGCTGGAAGACTCTACTGCTCTACTATTGGCAGACGCCGGAAGCCCCAATATTTCGGAGGCCACGGCTCGGCCACTCGTTGAGCAGGGTCTGTTTGAACTACAAACACCACACGGCCCGAGGATCGTCACGGACGCAGGTCGTGCCAGACGCTACGAGATTGAGTCAGAGGCCGAATCATACGTCGAGCAGTACGGAATTTTCGAGGACGTGCTCTACGACGATGAGGCACAGATAGCCGATTTCGGCTCCGGGTCGGGCCAGGATTTGAGATCGCTGGTCTATGAGGCGGAGAGTCTCGATCCCGTACGCACCACTTTCCTTGTGGGCATGCTGGGCTCAGCGAACGATGCGCTGGCAATGCAAGACCATCAGGGCTTCTTTACAGCGTTGTTGATCCCGGCGGTTGACCGTCCATATCTGGACAACGCGGACGTTGAGCAGATCATAGAGACGGGACTAGCCCTGGTAGAGCTAGATGCCGAAGTCAGGCAACGCGATATCGCGCGCAGGCAGGCTGTCAGTCACGCCAGGCGGCAAATTCGCCCTAAAGGCGGCCAGGCGCGTACCTAGTCGTCGCCTTTACTCATGTGATTGTTGTCTGCTGCGGCTTGATAGCCGCAGCTTCGCTAACCACCGAACGTCCTGATCGATTTAGTTGTTGTTGTGGCAAGCTGCCCACCACGTACATCCGAAACTTGACCGCGGGGCTTGCGAAGCCGCCCCGGATGTACATCTAGATCGTAGGTCATGCTATGACGTGCGTCATCAAAGCAATCCCCCCATTTGTCTGGTGTCCACACCTGAGGCAGCAGAGATACGAGAGAGCATGGGCGGATTTCACGCCGCGACCCTTGTTCAAATGAAAAGGCCCCTATCCTGATCAGGATAGGGGCCATTGAACGTACTGTCCGGGAACTTGGCTAGATCGCGAAGTAGAGAATAATCGAAGCTCCGATCACGACACCGCTCTCGATGAATGCCACGCCGACGTTGCGGTCGACCGCCAGTTCATGGGAGATTCTGGTGCCTGGAAGCAGTGCGAAGTCGACGGCTGTCCGAACGACGTACAGTAGCGCGAAGCCAATCACCGCGAAGGTCAGGAAAGATGCGATGCTCTCGCCCCAGCCAATGAATTCGCCGAATACAGCCTTGAATGTTACGAGCCCGATGGCCACCAGGTTGCCACCCAGAGCAACGCCGACGGCGACGTTATTCTTCTCGATCTCATCGTGGATGTTGAAGGACGTAGTCAGCTCGTAGAAGAGGCTAAAGAGCACGAGGACGGCCATGCCCATGCCGAAGAATGCCAGCGACCTGAGTGCGCTCTCGGCAATGGAGACTTCGGAAACGCCCTCAATCCCCCCTGTTGAGCCGGCGATAGACGCCGCTATGACAAGCCCAGCCGCCACATAGACACCTGCCTCCACCGCAGCGGATCCCGAGTTCTGATCTTCGATGATCTCTTTCTCGGTATTGAACTTGTAGAGTACCAGGCGGTCAACCAGCAGTCGAGACGCGTTGAGCAGGACAATGCCCACGAGTGAGTAGATAGCCACCTCAAGGACGTCGAGCCAGAAGTCGCCGGTCCACTGCCACTGGTCGTCACGGACGATATTCAACGGCTGATACAAGACCCCGGCGAAGACGATGATCACGCCCATGAAGTAGCCCGTGATGCTCAGCCCCAGGGCACTGTTGTTCTTCTCGGCAAGCTGCCGATTGATTTTGTAGGGCGTTACAAGGTCGAGTACCAGCTTTGCCACTACGAGCACCACTATTCCGAGTGCGACGTATACGAGGCCTCGGGGGAAGAACTCGAGGGTGTCGATGAATGAATCGTACATGGATTCCTCCAGTCGCCTATTGGGCGATCAGCGCTTGTAGAGTGAGACGATTTCGGGTGCAACCAATTCGACGAAATGGCCCTGGAAGGGCATGGCCTCCCACTTGTCTATCGAGAGCAAATGATTACCGTCTTCAGAGGCGAAGTTCCACACGTAGAATCCTTGGCCCTTGCCCTGGTTGTCCTCGTAAAGGAACGCCTCGGAACTGTTGCTGTAGTAGTAGGACTCGCCGTCGATTTCGATGACGCTGTCGATTGACTGCGCCTCATCCATCTGCACAAGGGCTTCTTCGTCCAGTCCAAGGGTCGAGAGACCTACGGGGCGCTCGTCTACCATTATGGACACGTTGACGCCTCGCGGACCTGACCAATACAGCCAGAGTCTCTTGTCTCCATCAACCCCGAGTATTTCGTACCACTCGCCCCCGTCGCTCTTATAGCGATTGAGTTTTTCGATGATGAAGTACGAGTCCTCGTACTCGATGGACCAATCAGTAACGGTGAACACATCGCCTACGGTCGCACCGGCGATGCTGTCGTTGTCAGACTCAGATTTAGAGGACTTCCGCTTCTTACCGAAGAAGGACTTCAACTCCAACACCTCTCAAACACCCTCTCGCGCCACCGCATTGTAGCTAGCGGCCCTGACAGGGTCAACCTTGACAGTGACGTTACTCTAAGAGTGTGCCGGAGTCGAGGTTGTAGAGGTACTTGTTCCCTTCGCCAACCCCTTCCGTGATCACTACCTCATGCACATGAATATCGTTGGACTCGATGTGCATCGATGTGCCCGTCGTCTCGACCAACATGCCACCAAAGGTCTTGAGCTTGATCCCGGCCTCTACCTCTTCCATGGTGGAATATTTCAATTCGACCTCCTCATTTCTTCTGTGAGTTCAGTAGTTCAGTAGTTCAGTAGTTAAGAGGGAATTGTGTATCGCGTTGTCCCTATGATACCCCGCTAAATCCGGAGCCATTTGCCTCACCTGTCACGCTTGAGCCGTGGGCGGGCTAGCTTAGTCACAGATTCTACCAGTCTGAGAAGCTGTGATAAAGGCCCTAGGGATATCTCCCTGCATCAATTTGGAACTCAAACTCAAGCGGGCCAATACGGGTGAGTGGCCAACAACTCGAGTTCCATTCAGGCGAATATCGCCTAGGAAGTCCAGAGCGAACTTGGCTTAAGGTGTGATAGGCCCTTGCCGGCACAGCGCGCGCAGCGCCGGCTGTGTTACGCTTTTTGGATGGAAAAAGGACGTGTTGTAGTTGCGATGTCCGGTGGTGTGGACTCATCCGTGGCGGCGCTGCTGTTGAAACAGCAGGGCTACGATGTCGTGGGCGTGACCATGCGGCTGTGGACTGAGGAGCGTGGCGATGTTCCGGCCTCTGCGAAGCGGTGCTGCTCGGTAGAGGACATCGACGATGCTCGGCGGGTCTGCCAGAAGATTGGTGTGCCCCATTACGTCATGAACCTGGAGCGCGAGTTCCAGGAGCATGTAGTTGACTATTTCTGCCAAGAGTACGATCGCGGTCGCACCCCTCATCCGTGCCTCGCATGCAACGACAAGATCAAATTCGATTTCCTGTTGAAGCGAGCCCTTTTCCTGGACGCGGACTACATTGCGACGGGTCACTATGCTCGGGTCGCGAGAACTGGTGAAGCTTACCGATTGCTGAAAGGGCTGGACGCCAGCAAAGATCAGTCCTACGTGCTGTTCACACTTGGACAGGCGGAGTTGAGCAGGCTGTTGTTGCCTATTGGCGAGGTAGACAAGGCAGATGTGCGCGTAATGGCTGCTGAGGCTGGGCTCGCGGTGGCGGATAAGCCAGACAGCCAGGAGATTTGCTTCATTCCAAGTGGCGACTATCGCAAATTCATCGAGGATCGAGGGAAGCCCAGGCCCGGCGACCTCGTTGATATGGATGGTGCGCTGATCAAACGGCACCCCGGCGTGCAGTTCTTCACGATCGGACAGCGTCGTGGACTGGGACTCCCGGGCGGCGGTAAAAGTCCTGTGTTCGTTACAGACATCGACCCAGAGACCAACCGTGTCACGGTCGGTGCGGAGAGTGATCTGTATCGAGACGTCCTGTGGGCTTCTGGGCTCTCCTTCACGTCAGGACACCCGCCGGAGGTTCCGATACCTGTAACTGTCAAAATTCGATACAAGTCCTCAGCCAACCGAGCTACGCTAACCATGCGGGGAGATTGGGTTACGGTGCAGTTTGACGAGCCGCAGCGCGCCATCACGCCGGGTCAGCCTGCAGTGTTTTACGATGGCGACGAGGTTGTTGGTGGGGGCTTCATTGAGGTCCGTGAGCCATCTCCGATTCAGGTGGCTCGAGTCGGACTACAGCGCGCCATTTAACCTCCGAGCGCGTCTTCGAGACTTTTTGGTTCGCATGGTGACTGACGCCTGTGAAGACTTCCAGAACAAAGAAGCCACGCAGCGAGCGCCCGCGCCCTGACAACAGCGAGGAGACTGCGCTACTGGGTCAGGGCTACTCGCTCGTCGCTGGAATGGACGAGGCCGGCCGAGGTCCGCTGGCAGGGCCGGTCGTGGCGGGTCTGATTATCCTGCCAAGGAGCCTGTCCGGGCCGTGGGTAAAGGACATTCGCGACAGCAAGGTCATGACGCGGATACAGCGCGAGAAGGTCTTTGGGCACCTGGAAGAGGAGGCTCTGGGCTTTCAGAATGGGGCCGCGTCGGCTCTGGAGATCGATCAGTTGGGCATAGTGCCCGCTACCCGCCTCGCGATGACCAGGGCGCTGAACGCATTGGCGCTGATGCCCCAATTCCTGTTGTTAGACGCATTCCTGCTGCCTGGCGTCGACATACCGCAATTGGCAATCGTCAAGGGCGACGCGACGTGCCTTTCGATAGCTGCGGCGTCGGTGGTTGCGAAGGTGACCCGTGACCGCATGATGGAGGAGCTTGACGAGCAATTTCCCGGCTACAGCTTTGCACAAAACAAGGGATATGGGACCGGAGAGCACATGCGGATACTGGAGGAGCTAGGCCCCTGCCCCATTCATCGATTCAGCTTCGAGCCCATCAAGGGTTCAGGAGCAACGAGATGAGCACACCTCGAATCCAACTTGGCATGTTCAGCAAAGGGCTGAAGAGACGCCATCTGGAGTCCCTGGGCTACAACATATTGGCTGCCAACGTCCGATTTACGTCTGGCGAAATCGCCTGGCCGCGGAACACGGCAAGACCATTGTGTTTGTGGAGGTACGAACCGTAAGGGGCACGTGGGTCGGCTCGCCAGAGGAGTCTACAACACCCAGGAAGCGCTCCAAGATGAAAGCGACAGCGCAAGAATACGTGCAGGCCCACGAGTCGAAGGAGCGCGACTGGCGCATCGACGTTGTAGCTGTGGAGATAGGGCAAGACGGGCGGCTGCGGCGCATAGACATCGTCGAGAACGCGGTCGAGGGGTTAGCTAGTTCGTCCCGCGCTCCGAAGCGTCTGAATTAGCTTTGAACCAATAGTCGCCAGTCGGGACCATGCCTCCACAGGTTCACCACAAACGAAAGCTCAGATAAGCCTCCCGTGACGGGCAATGCCTGCAATGCGACACTTCCAGAGCAAGGCAGTCGTAGTTCGCGAGCCCGTGTTAGAATTTTCGCCATGAACCCCTTGGTTGCCGCTCAAACACATGCACTCGTAGAGAACATCCGGCTGCTGGAAGCCTTCGTCACCGCGCCGTTGGACCTCTACTCCGATATCCGCATGCTCCGCGAGGCGCTGCCGTTGGAGGAAGCCGGAGATCTGACGCAGTCCGAGAATCAGGAGCGGTGCCTGAGTTACCGTGGACTCACAGCCGAGCCGGGACTTTTGGCCCTGCGGGCAGCCACTCAGATAGAGGACGTACTTGTCACGCTGGCATCCGTCACTGACAGTGACGGCCCTATACTCAAACCGGAATGGATCTCCCAGGCACAAAAGGTGATTTCACGGGTGCTGCAGCGGGTTGGGGGCGATGTACGTAGCGAGGCTGCGGCGCGTGTTCGCGGCCTTTATGTGATTATCGACCCGGAGGTTACCGGAGGCAGGCCGGTTCCTGAGATCGCGCGCGCTGCCCTGGAAGGCGGCGCACAGGTACTCCAATACCGCAACAAGACCGGTGATGCCGCAGATGTACTGCCCGAAGCCATCGAAATGGGTGCGTTGTGCCGGGAGTACAGCGCCCTTTTTATCATGAACGACGATCCAACGCTGGCGGCCGCATCGGGGGCCGACGGTCTGCATGTTGGGCAGCAGGATTTACCTGTGCTGGAGGCCAGACGCTTTCTGGGCTGGGAGCGTCTAGTCGGACGTTCCAACAACAACATGGACGAGGTCTCGGAGTCGGTGGAGACGGGTGCTGACTACCTGGCTGTGGGTGCAGTGTTTCCGACGAGCACGATGGGTAAGTCCACCCGCCCGGTCGTGGGGCCAGATTTTGTCAGAACGGCCAAGCAGTTCGCTGACCAGCCCATAGTTGCGATTGGCGGCATTAATGCGAGCAACGTCGGACAGGTTGTAGTGGCCGGCGCAGACTGTATTTGCGTGGTGGGCGCTGTGACCCTCGCGGATGTCCCTCACGTGGCTACGCAGAAGCTCGTGGAAGCTATCGCAAACGCAAAGCAGAATAGGCCTATCAAAACGAGGTGACCATGACTATCGATCGAAAAGCCGAGCTGGCAGCGGTGTCTGAAACCTCTAGGGCTTCATTTTTGGAGACGCACAACGCGCGAGAACAGGCCCTGAGGCTGTCCCGCGAGATCGTGCGAAACTCGGCGAACAGCATCAGGGCCACTCACCGTGCGGAGTACGAGAAGGCGCATGAGCTTTTGCAGGCGGTGTCGGACCTCAAAAACGAGATGGACGAGGTTCTTGCCGGCCATCCTCGGGTCTACTACGCGGGATTCGTCGAGGACGCAGTGAAGGAGTATGTGGAGGCAAGCGCCACCCTGTCATTTGCGGAAGGTAGGCCACTAGCAGGGCCAGGGGAGCTTGGAATCGGGGCTGCTCCATACATGAACGCCATGGCGGAGGCGGCAGGCGAAATGCGCCGCTTTATCCTCGACGCGCTTCGGCGTGACGACGTGAGCCGATGCGAGGAGCTGCTAGGTGTCATGGACGATATCTACAGTCACCTGGTCTCGATGGACTTCCCCGATGCCGTGACAAGGGGCCTGCGCCGCAGTACTGACATGGCCCGTAGAGTACTGGAACGGACCCGTGGAGACCTGACTGTGGCCATACGACAGCGTCGCCTTGAGAGAAAGCTGGCCGAGTTGCAAAGATCGATTGGCGAAAGCTCAGGGGCC
>JASLXL010000269.1 GCA_030740335.1 SAR202 cluster bacterium
ATGCAGCCTGAAGTGAGGACACAATGCTGAAGACCGCCATTATCGGAGCAGGCAGGCGTGCGCAGGCCGCCCACTACCCGGCCATGAGCCGTCAGGAGGACCTGTCGATTTCAGCCGTCGTGGAGCTTGACGAAACCCGGATGGGTGAGGTCACAGACCAGTACAGCATCCCTCGAGGCTTTGGGGATTACCACGAGATGCTGGAGGTGGTGGACCCCGAAGCCGTGTACGTCATCATGGGCGAGGAACTGATGGCCTCCATCGCCATCGATATCATGAACGCGGGCAAGCACGTCTTCATAGAAAAACCTGCAGGTGCAAGCCCTGAAGAGAGCCAGCAACTGCTCGACGCCGCTGTATCCAACGGAGTGCACTGCATGGTGGGCTATCAGAGGCGCTTCTCGGCGACGACCACGGAGTCGATGCGATTAGTCGTCGAGCGCGGAGGTCCCTCCTTGATCATTGGTGAGTTCCACAAACACATGTTGAACGATCCCAAGCCACCACGGACGACGATGTGGAACGACATCTCTCACGCCGTGGACCTAGTTCGCTACATGTCTGGCAGCGAGGCCACCGAGGTTACGGCATTCCGTGACCGCCGTAGCTCTACCTGGACCAACGACTATAACGCCTTGATCCGTTTCGCCAACGGAGCCGTCGGCATCATCACAGCGATGCGCTCTTCGGGCGGCCGGACGCTGCGGGGCCAGCTGCACGGACTTGGTGTGGGGTGTCATTTCGACATCCCTGAGTTCCTCGAGGTCTACGAAGACGGCGATGGCCCGCGCATACTCACCGGGGCGGAGATTGAGGGCGCAAAGCAGGGCGACAAACTGGCCTACGATGGCACCGTCGCAATGCACCAGCACTTCGCCGAGTGCGTTCGCACCGGGGCCAGGCCGCTGACCGACATTCGCGACGTAATCCACACGTCGCACCTGGTCGCACGCCTCGAGGGCGACGAGCGGTAATTCAGGTGGGCGACTCAAGCAGGTCTCGGCTCAGCATCGACGGGCACCAGTGGCGCTCGATGTACTCGACGACAAGCTCAGTGCCCCGGTCGTGACTTACATAGGGCGCCCGGCCTGGGTTGTACATCGTATCGGTCAGGTCCCGCACCAGCACACACCTGATCCCCCAGGCGGTCATCTGTTTGATGGCAAATGACCTGTTGAGGACGCACATGTTCGTGTGCACACCCATGACCAGCAGGTTGGCGATGCCTGAGGCGCGCAGGAAGCTGTAGACCTCCTCGCCATCGTCGGAGATCACGTCGTCCTCGGCGATCTTGATCCCAGCATGCTGTCGAGTCCATGCCCGTTTCTGAGTCTCGTCGCCGGTGTCGCAGCCTCCATCGGAGTCGTCGATGGGCAAGGGCGGCGGTATCGGCAAGTCCAGAGGTTCGGGCGTCTCGACACGCGGAGTCTCGGCGATCCTGCGGCGTTGCGGAGTGAAGGCGTAGAACTGCATCGTGTCCGAGGGCGCATGGATCACTTGCACACCCGCTTTGCGTGCCGAGGCGACGACCTCGTTCATCCGGCCTACCATTGCGTCCACCCGTCGCGCTCCGCCCCTGCACCAGTGGTCGTCCCAGACATCGCACAGCAGCAGCGCGGTCTCATCCGCCAGGAACCGCTTCGGTACGATGGCCTGCTCCCAAAAACCATTGCCCCCGCGAGTCACGACCTGCGTCCGCAGATTCAGATCAAGGTACTTCTTAAAGGTGTCGTGAACCATCACTGAGCCTCACTCACGCTCACAAGCGCCCGGCTGCCCACAGCACGCCATTGGAGACCAGCCTCAAAAAATTGCCCTTCTCGAAATCCTGCTGATGGCCAAGTGACGTGTAGAACACGCGGCCGCCCTCGTGAAGCCGTGTCCATGCTACAGGCTCGGTGGCATCTTTGGATGTGCCGGTTAGCAGCAGTGTGGTGTCGTCTGCTATGGGGGTGTTCCTATAGAGACTGCCGTGGGTCACGAATCCGTCCACTCCGTCCAGTACGGGGTGCTGCGCGGCCTCCTCGGACGCGATCTCGACCGTCACCGCAGTACCCGGCTTGAAGTGCATATTGTAGTTGCCGCCCAGTACGTCTTTGTCGAAAGCGAGCCAGTTCTGGAAGCCGTGGCTTGCTGTCCTGACGCCGACGACAGGCCTCCCCGCAGCGCAGTATTTCTGAAGCCTGTCCAGCTCCGCACCCGAGGTGTTGAGCCTGCGGCTGAACAGCAGCAGCACATCGGCGTCGTCGAGGGCCGCAAGCGACTGCTCGTCGTCCTCGGTGCTGAACACGACCGTCGTGGTCTCCATTCCGTACTCGTCCCGAACGTGCATGTCGAACACCTGCAACGAGCTCTCGGAGTCGTACTCGAACGACCCGGACAGCATGCACAGCTTCAACGAAGATGCCATTAACTCGGCTCCTTCTTCGGAGATTATCGCGCCGTCCAGCCCGCGTCAATGGAGATGGCAGCGCCCGTGATGGACCGTGCACCTTCAGATGCGAGATACAGGGCCAGACTGGCAATCTCGTCCGGCTCGACCAGCCTCTTGATGGCTGCCGGCTCCAGCATCACCTTCTCGATGACGTCTGACTCGCTGATGCCGCGCGTCCGGGCCTGGTCCGCGACTTGGCCACGCGTGAGGGGCGTGTTGGAGTAGCCCGGGCAGATCGCGTTGACCGTTATCCCGAATTCGCCCAGCTCGAGTGCCGCGGTGCGCGTCAGGCCCACGAGGCCGTGTTTGGCGGAGACGTAGGCCGACTTGAACGGGCTCGCGACCAGGCCGTGTATCGAAGAGAGGTTTATGATCCGCCCCCAAGCACGCTCCTTCATGCCAGGGACGACGTACTTCGTAAGCTGAAACGGCGCGACGAGCATGATCTGGACCAGCCGCGCCCAATCGTCGTCCGGGAACTCCTCCACTGGCGCGATGTGCTGTAGCCCGGCGTTGTTGACCAGGATGTCCACGCCGCCTTCGCTCTCGATGGCCTCTCGGCAAAGCTCCCTGGTCGTCTCCATGTCCGAAAGGTCTGCCAAGATAAAACTGCCGCCGACCTCTTCGGCCACCTCCCGGCCACTCTCCCGCGCATCGGTGATCACGACTCGTGCTCCGGCATCCGTATATTTGTTTGCGATGGCCCGGCCAAAGCCGCCACCACCGCCGGTGATCAAGGCTACCTTGCCCCTCAGGCTTGTTTCAGGACTCATTGCCCGCTCCTTTTCCGATAATTCGCCCATGACATGATACGCGAACGCCGCGCGATTTCAATGGTCCACTGAGAATATGATAGACTCGCCGCACCGTACCTGGAGTGAGATTTATGGAGCTTTGGAGACCCTTCGCCAAGACATTCGACGCCGACAACCTAACTCTCTTTCGCACCGAGCACTGGAGCGTGCTAGTCCGCAAGGGGCAGGTCACGCTCGGAACGCTTGTCCTGGCCGCAAACCGGAACTTCATAAGCGCGTCCGAGTTCACCCAGGATGAACTGATGGAGTTACCGCAGATCGTTGGAAGGCTCGAAGCTGCGCTGACCGAGGCTTTCGCCTACAACAAGATCAATTACCTGACACTGATGATGTCAGACAGGCACTACCACTCCCATGTCGTCCCCCGCTATGAGGACGTTCGCGCATTTGATGGATTGACCTGGGAGGACGCCGACTGGCCGGGCCCTCCAAACGTCGGTGTACCCCTGGCGAGCAACGACACCCTGATGGCGATCCGCAACCACCTGAAGCAGTACGTCTGAGCCAGATCCAATCTGAGGGGACGTCAAGAACGATACCGAGACCCTGCGAACGGCTCTTTTACGGGCCAACCTTAAGATGAGCAGGTACAACCCTCTGCCCCGGATACTGTGTTTCGACGACTTCGAGTCGGCTAAGCCTCAAATGTATTAGCACCCCAAACCCCATACCCGATCCCATCTTCATTCCCAACCAGCCCCCAACCCCTAGCCCCCAGCCCCTTACTCCCTGTACCCTGTGAGTCATGAACATCGTTGGCAAGCGCACACTCCGCTCGACCCTGGAGCAAAAGGTCGATGCCCACCCCGACCGGCCGTTCCTCATATTCGAGGAACAGGACGGCCCTGTGAGTACCTACAGCTACCTGCAGTTCGACCGGATGGTGAACCGCACGGCAAACGCGCTGCTGGAACTGGGCGTCGGTAAAGGAGACAAGGTACATCTGCACCTGACCAACTGCCCCGAGTTCCTGTTCCTGTGGTTTGCCACGGCCAAGATCGGTGCGGTGCTGATGCCGACTAACCCATTGTCCCCATCTGACGAGCTTTCATATCCTGTACACCACTCCGAGAGCGTAGTGAGCGTCACCCAGCCCGAACTGCTCACCGCGGTCCAGGAGATTCGCGAACGGTGCCCGAACCTGCGTGAAGTGATAGTGGTGGGCGGAGGTGGCGACGGCGAACACTCGTTTGCGGACCTGATTGACGGCCAATCGACGAAGTTGCGTGACGTCGCGATCGACCCGCTGGACGAGGTGGCGATCATGTACACGTCCGGCACTACCAGCAAGCCCAAGGGAGTGCTCGTCACCAACGCCAACTTCGTATACCTGGGCGAGGTGATTTCGAGGATCATGGGACTGGGACCCGAAGACCGCCACCTTGTAACATTGCCGTTGTTCCACGCCAATGCCATGTACTACTCCTTCATGACCACGCTAACCGTCGGCGCCAGCGCTGCGCTGATGTCGCGGTTCAGCGCGTCGCGGTTCATGAAGCAGGCAACACGGCACGGCACTACAGTTACGAGCCTCTTCGCAGCCCCCATGAGGATGATCCTGGCCCAGCCGGAGCTTCCCACAGACATTCAAAATGTCCTGCGACTTGTGATCTTCGCGCAGAACGTCACACCCGACCAGCTTGCGGAGTGGGAGCGACGCTTTGCAGCCCCGTTGATGCAGATATACGGCATGACCGAGACCATGGGCCAGCCACTCACGAATCCGCTCCACGGCGTTCGCGACAACATGACCATCGGCCTGCCGACTTTGGGCTACGAGTGCCGCGTCGTCGACCCCAACGGCGTCGACGTACCCGAAGGCACGCCGGGCGAGCTACTGGTGCGGGGCACACCGGGCTCTACCATAATGAAGGGATACTTCAAGGACGCCTACTCCACCGCCAGGACCATCAAAGACGGGTGGCTGTATACGGGCGATGTCGTACGCGTGAACGAGGCTGGCTACTTCGAGTTCGTCGACCGGGCCAAGGACATGATCAAGCGCGCCGGTGAAAACATCGCTGCAGGCGAAGTCGAGGCACTAATCAAGACCCACCCGGCAGTGGTGGACACGGCTGTGATAAGCGTCCCAGACCATATGCGGGACGAGTCTATCAAGGCATTTGTCGTACTAAGCGAGGGCGAATCACCAACCGAGCAAGAGATCATCGACTACTGCGCGGCCCGCCTCTCAAAATTCCGCGTACCCGAGTTCGTCGAATTCCGCACGGAACTTCCTCGCACCTCGGTAGGCAAGATTCAAAAACAAATCCTCAGAGCGGAGGAAGGGGTCTAGGGTCTGGAAACTGGTCAGGACTCAAAAAAAGTGCGTGGCTGTGAGTACGGGGTTCAGGTTACGAACCACAAGCCGTACACGCGGACGCATGCGATGGACCCAGCCAACCTTGTGTCCGACCGCAACTAGTCCCTCCTAGTTCCCGAGGTGTGCATAGGGGCTGCGCCCCTCTGCCGGGTGTGTGAGAGTGTCCATCACACACGGATATTGATTCCCCCTTCCTGGTAGGAAGGGGGCCAGGGGGATGGTCTAAAAGCCCGTCCTAGCCACCCATTACCGGCAGAGTGAGGTAGGACGCGTGGGCAGCATCGTGGTAGATGGTCTGGCTGGCGACTGCGATATCCGCGTCCAGTCCAGGCTGGGTGCCGGTGTTCTGGTTACGTTCGAAGCGCGGGAAGTTACTGCTGGACACCTCTAGCCGCAGGCTGTGACCCGCCTTGAACAGGTTCCCTGTCTCCCACATGTCTACCTCAATTTCATAGACCTGCCTGGGCTCCATCAGTTCCGGCTCCTCAAAGGAATCACGGAACCGCGCTCGCATGATGCCCTCAGTGAGCATAATCGCCTTGCCATCGGGATGGACATCCGACAGAGTGCCGGTAAAGTCCGTGTCGGGGGCTGAGGAGGACACGAACAGCGTTAGGGTTACAGGGCCAACGACCTCCAGGTCATCGGCCAGTGGGCCAGTATCGTAGACGAGCACGTCATCTCGACGCTGCACGGAGCGGCGGTCCCACGGACCGGAGTCTTCCAGCATCATCCATTGCCCACCGACAGAGGGCACCGGACGCTCAGGATCATAGTCGTAGTGATCCGGGGCCTCGCCCTCAAAAGGC
>JASLXL010000270.1 GCA_030740335.1 SAR202 cluster bacterium
GAACGAATCGAGTCGGGTTTCAGACGTGACGGGTCCCTAACCACCGAAAAGGCGTAGCGCCTCCTCGTAGGCGTCCTGGTCGTTGATGTCCAGGCGTATCATCGGATCGTCGATAACGACCTCGTTGACCTCGTCAGCGTGGTCTCGGAACACCTCACGCACGCCCTGGCTATCCTCAGTTATGGTCTTCAGTTCGTCTCGCAACCGCGCGGAGAAGATCAACGGGTGTCCGCCTCGACCTCCATAACGCGGCGACGTGATCAAGGCGTCATCACCGACGTGGGCGGTGATGACAGCGGCAATGACCGCCGGGGGACGCGGCTGGTCCACGGCTAGCAGGAGAATATCGGTGGCTGCAGTGTCTACGGCTGTCAACCCTGCCCTAACGGAGGTGGCCTTGCCCTGGCGATACTGAACGTTCATCACACTGTGGACGCCGTCGCCGGAGACGTGGGGGGCTATCGCCTCGTGCTCATGACCTAGCACTACAATTACCTGGGACACCCCTGCGTCAATCAGGCTTGCTATCTGGTACTCCACGAGGGTCACGCCGTGCCAAGACAGCAGGGGTTTCGGACGGCCCATGCGGGAGCTTTCGCCGGCGGCGGTTAGTATGGCGGAGATTAGTGGCAGTAGATCACCCTCACCTCAGTCCTCACCCTCAAGGGAGAGGAGGTGAAGCCCTCCGTTGGTAGGGCCATTTAGTCGGCGACGCCTGCGGGCTCTTCGGCGAGGACCTTATCGCGGATGCGGTCAAGCCGCCAGTCCTCGAGTTTCATCGGATTGCCGGCGCCTCCGAGCCTGAACATCAGCACCTCAGACATGATGCTGAGGGCGATTTCTTCGGGCGTACGGGCGCGGATGTCGAGGCCGATGGGGCTTCGGATCTGCCGGATGCGTTCCATTGGGAGGCCGCTCCGGATCAGGTCCTCAAATATCAAAATCGTCTTGCGTTTGCTGCCCATCAGACCGACGTACCTCGCCGACGTCCTTGCTGCAGCTTCCAGGGCCACGTTGTCGTATCGATGGCCACGCGTTGCGACAACAATGTACGTATTGGCATTGATCGGAAGCTGGGGAAGCGCGTCCTCGGGTGATGCTACGATCAGTCCAGCGGCGTTCGGGTATCGGTCTGCGTTAGCAAACTCCTCCCGATCATCCGTGACAAATACTCTGAATCCAACAGTCTCGGCCAAAGGGGCAATTGCGTTTGAGACGTGGCCCCCGCCGACCAGTACTAGCTGCGGCGGAGTCGTAAATGCCTCCACAAAGAATTCGGCACCGTCGTTTGCCGTGACGTACTCGTTGTTGCCCAGGGCCATCAGTTCCAACGCCTTCTCGACGGCGTCACCATCCAATTTAGAGGAGCCCAGAGTACCATCGGTGGACCCGTCCTCCCGGACAAACAACTTCGCGCCGGTTGGAGCGGTGTCCCCATCGGCGGCCTTTATCAGTGACACGAGGGCTGCGGCCGGTCCACCGCCATAGGCGTTGTCGATGCTATCTGCGTAGGGCAGGTAGTCTCCAGCCTCGTAGACCGGGTCCATCAGGAAGTACATCGTGCCGCCGCAGATCAGACCTTCCTCTGCGGCTAGGTCTTCATTTAGCTCGTAGTCGCGGTGCTCGGCGACGCCGCCGCGCTTCATCAGCTCACGCGCCGCAAACCAGATGTCGCCTTCGACGCAGCCACCTCCGAGGGTACCCACGCCGCTACCGTCGCTGCGGACCAGCAGTTTTGCACCTGATTTCTGGGGTGTGGACCCTTTCGTGCGCACAACTGTGGCCACGACCACGGGCTCGCCTTTGCTAAGCTCTTTCACGGCTTCGCGGAATACCTCTCGCATCGTTGCTCACCGCCCATCTGAAGTAGGTTCTGGGGGCTAAGTTAATACACTCTTGGCCAACACGTACTTTTTCTTGGAAGAAGAATAAGTAATATCTATGTGAGGGACACCCTCACTCACCAGATAGAGGGGCTATGCCCCTCTGCACTCCCCTTTTTCTCCAGCAAACGAAGGCCAAAATGACTGGCTAGTCCAAGCCGAGCCCTGTATCGATTAGGGAGCGCAGCACCATATCTAGCTTAACAAATATCGCGGTTTACTGGTCCACTACTGAGCCGTCGACTCCCAGACGCGCGCCGATCTCTCCGTAGGCTACCGGCGGGAATCTGGTCTCGGCGTCATCGGCCAGCTCGACCCCTATCCCGGGCCCGTCCGGGATCATCAAGAATCCGCCTTCTTGCTTGAGGGCCTCCGTGACGATCTCGCTCTTGGGCGGTTCCAGTTCACCGATGGGGTATTCCTGAATGGTGAAATTGGGTATGGACGCTGCGAGCTGCAGGCAGGCCGCGGTGCTGATAGGGCTAAGCGGGTTGTGAGGTACGACCCCTACGTAGTGTGACTCGGCAATGGCAGCGATCTTCTTGGAGTGGGTCAGGCCGCCCGCCAGGCACACGTCGGGGCGGATGTACTGCACGGCGCCACGCGCCAGCAGCATCGCAAACTCGTGAATGGAGTGGAGGCGCTCCCCTGTAGCGATGGGGATCGACACGTTCTGTGCAACCAGGCCCATCGCGTCGAAGTTGTCTGGCAGGATAGGGTCCTCGTAGAACAGCGGGTGGAATTGTTCGATTCCCTTGGCCAGTGTGATGGACTCGGTGGGGGTGAGCTGCCTGTGGATCTCGATGCACAGGTCCACGCCGGTCCCGGCGGCCTCTCGGTACGCCGCAACCGCTTCAATGGCATCGCCCATCTTGTCGGCGTGAGTCTTAAAGAATGGCACGCCTTTGGACTCATCCAGAAAGGGTGTCAGGTGTCCCACTGCAGTAAAGCCTGCCTCGCGGGCATCTCTAACACCCTGCACCAGCTTCTCGCGGGTGTCCCCATAGACGTGGTAATACACACGCGCTTTGTTGCGGGTCTTGCCGCCCAGTAGTTGGTAGGAGGGCACGCCAAAGTGCTTGCCAGCGATGTCCCAAAGCGCTATGTCCAGAGCGCTCAACGCACCCATGATGGCCGCGCCGCGAAAATGGCTCGTCCGGTACATGTTTTGCCAGTGATGCTCGATCTGTAGAGGATCCTTGCCCACCAGGTATCGGCCGAACTTCTCCATCGCTGCCGCAGAGGCCTCCAGGAAACCCCAGGCGCCGGACTCACCGAAACCCACAATGCCCGAGTCGGTGTGAACCCTGGTGAACAGGTATCGATCTACCGGGACCGCCTCGACTGCCGTGATCTTCATTTGGACCTCCGGTCTGGTACTTCCAGGAAATTAGAGGGCGTCCGCCAAAATCTCAACCAGATGTTTCGCACGTCTTTCTGTGCCGTCCGAGATTTGCTGCCTGCACGACACACCCTCGCTGACAACCTGAACGCTATCGTCCAGGTCGCGGATAGGGCCAAACAGGCTCTGCTCGCCTATTTGCATCGACATAT
>JASLXL010000271.1 GCA_030740335.1 SAR202 cluster bacterium
GTCCCGAAAGTGCTCAGCTAGGATACGATAGATGCCTTCGCGGTATGACGGATCGGTGATGTACGTCGTGATCTTGCAGACGTCTGCAATGGTTGCTCCAGCGTCTGCAAGCAGCTCGCGAACGTTCTCCATGGCGACCTGCGCCTGTTTCGCCGGATCTCCTTCGCCGATAAATCCCTTGCCGTCGAGGGTCATGCCGGTCTGACCCTGTAGGAACAGGTGGTCGTTGGCACGGACGATCTTGGAGTTACCAAAGTTCAGGTCAGGCATAAGGTAGCCGCCCCTGGCGTTGAGGAGCCTGTAGCGGTCGTGTCCACGAGCCCGATCCTTAGGTATCACGGCCCAGACGTCTATCTCGAAGTCGATATATGGTGAGGCCAACGACTTGACGACCAGGCCGGTCGAGACCGGGTTGACCCCTTCTAGATAACGCGCAATCACCGGGTAGATCTGCGCACGATGGGAGTACTCAGTCGTGTAGTTCGTGATCATGCAGATGTCTTCCATCCGAGCCCCAGCCTCTTCAAGCAGGGTTCGAACGTTCTGCATGGCTGTTTCGGCTTGCGCGGCCGGGTCGCCCTCTCCGACAAAATTCTTGCCGTCGAGAGTCAGCCCAGTACACCCCACCAAAAAAACCTGGTCGCCCGCGACCACCGCCTGGCTGGAGCCATAGTCTAGGTCCGGCGCAAGATGCCCACCCTTGGTGTTCCCGATCCTGATTCGTTTATGTGCCATGTTTTGATCCTATCAGACGGCTGATTCGACGCTTGCCTTGGGCGTGGGTGCAATTAGTGAGGACGTGTTCGGTACTCGGTGTTTAGCGATTTCGTCATCTGGATCCCCCACCCACAAATCTGTCATGTCCTCACTTCAGACGCCCAGTGCGCCTGCGGCGCGCTGGACTACCTCTAGGAGGGTTGGGTCGACGTATATTAACTGGGTGACCGCGTCCGTGGTGAGGTGCATTCGTGTAGCGTTGGCGACTTCTTGAATCAGCATCGCCGCGCGAATGCCGATAATGTGGCAGCCAAGAATCTAGCGGCTGTCCGAGTCTGCGAGGACCTTCACAAAACCAGCGAGGTCCAGGAGGGATGCGGTGTCGGTGTAGTCGTAGGTGGCAACTACGTAGTTTGTGCCAGTTTTGTAGACCTCTTGCTCCGTGATACCGACACTGGCCGACCTGAGGTGAGAAGAATACAGCCGCGGGCATCGCGTTATAGTCCACGGCCATCTGGTTGTCGGGATTGAACATGTTGCGACCGACAGCCCCATCTCTACGACATCGAAGACCACGTCCAATCCCGAGCCAGTACCGATGACCATAAGATCGAATGTATTCATGTTAGACTCGAGCCACTAGTCGCCAGATGCCAAAGCTCGCTTACCTGCCTCCATGGTTCGTACGATAGCATCTACATCAAAAACGCAGCCACCCCATGTGCCGCCGGATGCGTCTTGAAGGGCAGCCCACAGACGCGAGTCGTCTGGAAGGTCCGGGTGTGGCACCAGGTCGTCCGGGACGGGTCGGCTTGCCAACTCGCCATCTCCCCACGCCTTGCCGTGGCGGACGCCATCCGAGCCCACCACGTTGATGCTTCCTTCGAGATTAATCTGGTCGATGACAATCTCGATTACGTCACCGTCCCTTACCTTGCCGATGGGTCCGCCGGCAAGAGCCTCAGGGCCAACGTGCCCAATGCACGCGCCGGTAGACACCCCGGAGAACCTGGCGTCGGTGATCAGTGCAACCTGCTTGCCGTAGGATAGATGCTTCAGCGCCGCGGTGATCTGATATACCTCTTCCATGCCGGTGCCCAAGGGGCCTCCACAAGTCAATACCAGGATGTCGCCGGGTTGAATATTCTCGGAATCGTCCCTGCTCTTGATCGCCCGGACTGTGTCTCTCTCTGATCGGAACACTCTAGCCGGGCCAACCTTGCGATATATGCCATCCTCACGTACCACACTCGGATCTATCGCGGTGCTCTTGATCACAGAACCAGCGGGCGCTAGATTGCCCTCTGGGAACATGACCGTGCTGGTCAGACCCCTGGACCTCGCGCGGTCGGGGGTCATGACGATTTCGCCGGGATCCACACCATTCACGTCATGCAGGAAGCCTCTCACAGAGCGGCGACGCTCGGAGGACTCCCACCAGTCGAGATTTTCGCCAAGTGTCTGGCCGGTAATCGTAGCCACGGACGTGTCCAGAAGGCCCATTTTTCGCAGATGGAGCATCACCTCTGGCACGCCTCCCGCGGCATATAGCTCTGCAGTCGGGTAGCCCACGGGCCCGTTTGGAAGCACGTCGACGATGCGGGGCGTCTCCTTGTTGACCTGGTTCCAGTCCCCTACTGTCATGCGATGTCGACCGGCAGCATGGGCGATGGCAGGCATGTGTAGCAGCAAATTGGTCGAGCCACCGCACGCGGCGTGAACGACCATCGCGTTCCGGAAGGCTGCGTCTGTCAGGATGTCTCTCGACACGAGTCCGTTTTTCTCGGCCATGACCAGTGCGCGGGTGGACCTTCGAGCGATACCCAACCAGGCAGACGTCCCCGAAGGAGACAGTGCGGCGTGGGTAATGGCCAGGCCTAATGCCTCGGCAACTACCTGGGATGTGCCCGCTGTGCCCAGGAACTGGCAACCGCCCCCGGAAGAGGCACACGCCCTGCAACCTACGTCTTGGGCGTACTCAAGAGTGACCTCGCCCTGGGCAAAACGAGCACCGATCGACTGGATCTTACCGGCATCTTCGCCGTTTTCAGGGGCCAGCGTGACCCCGCCAGGCACAATGACGACCGGCTTGTTATGGAGTCCAGCCAGCGCCATCATCATGGCCGGCAGGCCCTTGTCGCACGAGGCGATGCCCATGACGCCCTTCGCAGTCGGCAGGGATCGTGCCTGACGCCTGAACACTTGGGCAGCGTCGTTTCGGTACGGAAGCGAGTCCAACATGCCCGTGGTGCCCTGGGTGCGACCGTCACACGGATCCGAGCAGTACAGCGCGAAGGGTATCGATCTCAGGTCGTGAAGTTCCTTTGCCGCTGCCTCAACCATGCTGGCTAGTTCGAAGTGGCCTGTGTGAAGACCCAGCGCTATGGGACTGCCATCGGGTTCGCGCATACCTCCCACAGTGGATAGGATCACGAACTGCTTTCGAAGTAGCTCGGCGGGAGTCCATCCCATGCCAGCATCCTGGCTCATCCCGAAGTGGTGGCCGCTCGGTTCGTTGATCAGAATGTCCGCTGTGAACGGCACACTGCCGGAGGGACCCGGGGCATGGGTTCGGATATCCCGCACCTTTAACGATATGTCGCTTCCCAGGATGTCGGCAACATTCAGTCCCTGGGTGTCATGATCTTGGATATCGCGAAGGGCCATGGGTTACTCCATCTGGTCTTCAGGTTGGTGGTCGGTGAAGCGCATTTCTGGCGAATGATACGACTTGCCAGGGTCAGAAGAGTCTAGCTGTTGAAGGAGACTCAGTCAATCGACATTTCGCCCTGAGCATCAGCCACTAATTCTCGACGCCAAATAGTTGATTGGAGGAGCGCCGGGCACGCCGTGACATCCGGTCAAAAACAGAGGGCCCGCGAGCCAATCACCTGCGGATTGTCTAGCTCCTGAATCTGGCCTACGCTCCCACACCCATACGCCGTCGCTAGTCGGTCTAGTTTGTCTTAGGGTAGGTGGAAGCCTGTATCCGTCATACCCAACGATTGAAATATGCGTTCTTCTAGGAAACGATCGAATGGCATGCCAAACAAGACTTCCACCAGATATCCGAGCACATCGGTGGAGACGCTGTAACGCCACGCCGTCCCAGGCCGAGTAACCAACGGTAACTGTCCCAACTTGCCGATCAAAATTGATGAACGTGAGTCTGGGCGTCTAGCCCGAGGAATCGAGATCTGCTTTCATCATTTGCCAGGCTTCTCGCGCCTCCTCGACAGAACCCTCATCCTCGATGGTCGTGATATCGCCAGGATCACTGCCAAGAGTAACGGCTTTGAAGACACGACGCATGATCTTGCCGCTGCGAGTCTTGGGAAGCGATTTTACGAAGTTGAGCTCGCCGATCACGGCTATAGGGCCAAAGTCTGCGCGTACGGTTGCCAGCAATTCCTTCCGTAGCTCGTCGGATGGCATGTAGCCGTCTTTAAGGGCGATGAATGCAGAGATCACCTCCCCACGCAGTTCGTCGGGCCTTCCAGTCACACCAGCTTCGGCCACAGCTGGATGCTTGAGAAACGCTGTCTCTACCTCGACGGTCCCCAATCTGTGCGCTGCGATCTTGATAATCTCATCGGCGCGACCGGCGAACCAGACGTAGCCATCGTCGTCGATGTGTGCCGAGTCGCCCGTATAGTAGACGCCAGGTATCCGCTCCCAGTAGTCCTTTCCGTACCGCTCTGGCTCGCCCCATAGCGTAGCCGTCAGGCCAGGAAAAGGTCGCTTGATTACCATGATTCCCTTCTCGCCAGGGGCGCATGGCTCTCCTTCCGGAGTCAAGACAGCCGCTTCGATGCCAGCCAGGGGAATGCCCGAGGAGCCCGGCTTGGTAGGAAGCATATCGACACCGTAGGGATTGCCGAACACCGGACCGCCTGTCTCCGTCTGCCACATATGGTCTATGACAGGTACGCTGCCCTTCAAGGCGACCTTCTGTAACCACTCCCAAACTGGCGCGTTTAGTACCTCACCTGCGGAAAAGACGCGTTCTAGCGAGGATGTATCGTGTTTCTCCAGCGCGGCTTCCCCATATCGCATGAGGAGACGGACGGCGGTGGGAGAGGTGAAAAGCCCGGTCACTCCAAGCTCTTCGATCACTTGCCATATTGTCTCCGACCCCGGATAGTCGAGTGCGCCTTCGTACGCAATGGTGGTACTTCCGGCCAGGAGCGGCGCGTAAACGATGTAGCTATGGCCAACGACCCATCCAATATCCGACGTCGACCACCAAACGTCGTCGGGCCGCAGAGCAAAAACCCAGCGTCCCATGTTGTGAATGTGAACCTGGTAACCACCGTGGGTGGAGACCGTCAACTTTGGCTTGGCTGTGGTCCCCGAGGTGGCAAGTATATATGCTGGCTCGTTGGCTTCCATCGAGACGTGGCCGCCATCGTGGCCGCTTCCCCGCTCCAGCATTTCGCCCCAGCCTATTTCCCGCTTAGAGGAAATAGCGCCACTGTCGGTACGCCTCAGCACGACGAGGTGCTCCACCGCATCGCCGCCCATCTCCAAAGCCGAGTCGACAATCTCCTTGAGATTGACCTCAGTGCCCTTACGGTAGCTGACATCCGCGGTCAGGACGACCCTAGAGCCGCTGGCTTTGATACGTTCGGCCAGTGCCCCGGCACCGAATCCGGCGAAGACCACCGAATGGATAGCCCCTATCCTCACAGTCGCCAGCATGGCCATGATGGCCTCCGGACCTGTTGGCATATAGATGGTGAGACGATCACCTTTGCCAACGCCGAGCGCCCGGAGACCCGCTGAGACACGCTCGACCTCTGCGGTCAACTCTCGATATGTAAAGCTGCGACGCTCGTCGCGCTCATTGACGTATATCAACGCAGTGCTGTCACCCCGGCCGTTGGCGACGTGATGGTCAAGACAGTTGTAGGCAAGATTAGTCTGAGCACCTGAGAACCAGCGGAAGCTCGGACGGTCCCACTCCAAAACGCTGTCCCACTTACGGAACCAGGGTAGTTCGTCTGCTGCCTTGGCCCAAAATTCCTCCGGCGATTCTCTGGCGCTCTGCACCCATTCTTGAACGATAGGACTGAGGGCTGCCATCGTACTTCACCTCGCAGTATTGGATGTGACTTTCGAAATTCTCGCAACTGCTGAACAAGGTCTATCGATGGACGACCGTCGTCCATCGCTGACGATCATTCGCCACAGGTGTGAACATATCGAGTCCCACACCCTTCATTAGATACTGCAGACACCCGCGTCTCGGCCCAGTACGTCCTCGATGGTAATCCACATTTGCGGGAATGATTCTAGAACGATCTCTCCCGAGGCTCGGGCTGTCCAGGTCTGGAGATAAGCCCCGGTGCACTGCCACAGGACTAGTTGCGCCGCGACTGAAGCGTTTTCGGACCCCAGGCACAGATCGTAATGAGGCATTAGCAAAGGCCCGATTCCCAACACGGCCACATCGAATCGCCCGTCCTCGTTCCATATCCCGTGTTTGCAGGTGTGCGCTTGAAGGGGATTACCTACCCGTACGCCCGCACTATGGCCTGGAGTATCCAAACAGTAGCCTCGTGCTTCATCAAGCGGCGCAACTACACTA
>JASLXL010000272.1 GCA_030740335.1 SAR202 cluster bacterium
GGTGGCCGGGATCTCTTCGCCAGGATTCTGTTCGCCGGACGCGTCTCTCTGAGTGTCGGTCTCGTCGCCGCGGGCATATCAGCGGTAATCGGCACCGTCATAGGACTGGTCTCGGGCTACGCCGGCGGATGGGTGGATAATCTCCTCCAACGCTTTACCGAGCTGGTGATGACCTTCCCGACGTTCTTCGCCATACTCATAATCGTTTCCATTGTCGGTCCGAGCGTCTGGAACATCATGGTCGTCATCGGCGTGCTTGGCTGGACGGGCAAAGCGCGGCTGGTCCGCGGCCAGGTGCTGTCCCTGCGGGAAATGGACTACGTTACCGCGGCACGGGCTATTGGCGCCAGCGAACGCCGCATGCTTTTCGGCGCCATCCTCCCCGGCGTCATACCATACGTCGCGGTTGCGTCCACGCTGACCGTTGCAGGCGCTATTCTCACCGAAGCCTCCCTCAGCTTCCTTGGGATAGGCGTGCAGATTCCCACGGCGACCTGGGGCAACATGATGAGTGCCGCGCAGCAGATCTTCGTACTTTCGGACATGCCCTGGATTTGGGCGCCTCCTGGCACCGCTATCGGGATGACAGTGATTGCCGTCAATTTCCTCGGCGACGGCCTACGAGACGCCCTCGACCCACGGTCCGTGTCAGACTGATGTCTGGCCGGTTAGGCTATACCTTCGAGACGTGGACCGAACAGCGTCGACACCTACGACATCGAGGACGCCCCAGAAACCTGTGCTGGCGTTGCTGCCCGGGTACATCAGCGTCGTCCGTGGGATGAGCCGGAATTAAGCGACGCCGTACATCGACCCACACAAGTTCTTTCAGGAGCATCTCGAGCAGAAGACGCCGGCGTCTTCTGCTCGGAGCCGGCGCCCCCCGGCCTGCCACGTGGTGATCGCCAATACACTGATGGGTCGCTCAGGGGGCTGATATCGCTATAGACAGGAGCTCGAATTAGTTCAGTGGACTCGACCAAGGCACGCACACAACCTCGAATTTGCGAGACGCCCGGGGTCATGTTTGTTGAGGGCGCTCTTTTCAGGCGTTACAGCCTCTACCTCTATGTGCCCCCGACCACACGAACTTTCATAGTCGCCATATACGACCAGGCCGACAATATCGCCGGGGATGGACGGACCTCGTTCGAATTATGGTCGCCTGCAGGGCGACAAATATCGCTGGATAACCCCATTCGCGGCTCTTGGTCAGAGTACGAGGTCCAGGTGGAGGGTAGTTGGGGTGTGTGGCAGCTGAGAGTCGAGGCTTCTTCGCCGCCCTGCCGCAACGAGTTCGTGGTCAGGACAATCGGAGAGGTCGACCTCTATGTCAAGCCCGAACCATGTGTCAGTTATCGTGGCGCTCTGTCGTTTTCGAAGTCTCCCTTTCACGAAGATTCCCCGCATGTGTTCACAGTACAGGTCCCAGACGTGCAACGGCTGCGTCTCAACTTCCAGCTCCCTTCAGCGCCCATCACCGGTAACCACGGTATGGTGGTCGCACTGGATCCACCGACAGGGGTCGCCGCACGACAACGGTGGGTGGGTATGAACCGAGACAGGTTCGGCTCGTGGGAGGCATGGAGGATGGAGTACCTGGAAGCGACCGGCCCAAGTTTGGAAGGTTTGTGGCGGCTGACCTTGGAGAACGTTTCCGGCTTGTACCATCTCGGCGTCGAACAGGATGTACGCTTTTTCTTTACTGAGTCCCCATTAATGCCGCAACCTGCGCGAGTAGAAGTTTTTGCCTCGATGGATGATGGAAGTGGCCCCTTAGCGGCACGCCTTGAGCTGACGTCTACGCAGACCGCTAGGGAACACTATGCTGGCTTTCCTGGGTCTGAAACGCCATATGTTGTGTTTACAGACCCAAAAGGGTCAGGCGAAGCCTTCCTGTTGCCCGAAGCCGAGTACCGAGTAAGTACTTCCCGCGGCTTCGAATTCGAGCGCCGGACCGCAAGTTTATCGCCCGGCTCAAAGACGCTTAGGGTGTCGATGCGGCCGAAGCTAAGACGTACGCCGGGCTGGTACGGTGGTGACTGCCACTCCCATAGCCTCTATTCTGACGGCTCATTCACTCCTGTCCAGGTCGTAGAGGCCGCCCGTGGAGAAGGCCTCGACTGGATCGTGCTCAGCGATCACGGTGCCGGGCATGACATCCCGACCGTACTGAAGGCCCACGAGGAAGCCTTGCCATACTCGGAACCAGGGAAGTTCGTCGTTATCCCTGGCGAAGAGTTCTCCGCGGACGGTTTCCACGCCAACATTATTAACGGCACCGCCAAAGTACTCGCCACCGATTCACTACAGCAGTTGATCAACGCTACTCATGATGCGGACACCAAAGAACAGCCTCTCACGGTGGCTTGGAATCATCCGCTCGGACACGGCAAGGAACTGCTGGACGACGATCTCACCAGACTGCCCTTGGTTGAACTTTGGAATACCCAAGAACCTTCCGAAGAATTGGAGACAACTCTGCTTTGGTGGAGTTGGCTTGGACGCGGCAAGCGAGTGTTTGCCGAGACAGGCACAGATAGTCATCACCGGGCCGCAAATCCATATGGTCACCGGCGCACGTACGTATACCTTGGCGACACTCCACTTACGGCTGCCAATATTGTTCGAGCCCTTAGGGGAGGCCGTAGTTTCCTCAGCAGAGGTGCCCTTCTCTACTACACGGTCAACGGAGAGTTGCCCGGGAGTACGATTTCGAACCACCGCATCCAGATATGCGTGGAAATGGATAGCGCTATACCAGTTGGTCGTATTGACATCATTGGCAACGGTGTGGTGGCCTGGTCCTTTGACGTTGGAGGTGCAGAACATTTTACGGGTGAGATCACCATCGACGATGCCGAAGGCTGGTATCTCGCTCAGGTAATGGATGCCGGCGAAGA
>JASLXL010000273.1 GCA_030740335.1 SAR202 cluster bacterium
GTGACACACTGGCCCTATGACACGGTGGCGGCCCACGCCCTTGCTACCCAGATGACGTTGTTGGCCATTGAGGCGGCTTCCACAATCCGACCGGGTAGCCCCTATGCGCCGACTGGCGGGGATACAGGTGGGGAGAGCGCCCAGCTCTTCTACCATGTTCAGCTTGGACGCACTAACGTCCTTGAGCAGCTGAACCTCAGGGTTCCAAATACGATCATCGACATCACCAGCACGTTCCTGAAAAAGTCGGCCGCGATGAACCAGTTCAAGTCTCAGCATTACGGAGAAGATAGCCTTCAGCAGCGCAAGCTGGGAGAGACCATTGACGGTGGCATGTCGGCTATCCACAGTAGGGTAACGTACGCCGAGTCGTTCATCGCCCACAATCCAGAGGTCTACGAGTTTTTGCCCGTGAGTGACTATCGCCGCAATCTCACCAACCGCTCGCCTGAGGAGCAAGAGAAGTCGCGGACGCAGATGCTGCTGGTGGATTAGGTCGCTGAGGGCTGTCCCATGGACTTTAGAAGCTACATCAGGGATGTTCCAGACTTCCCTGAGTCTGGAATCATGTTTCGGGACTTCACGCCACTGTTGGGCAGCCCCGAAGCTTTCGGGGCTGCAATCGACCTCTTTGCAGAGCGGTACGGCGACGCCTCCATCGATGCCGTTGCGGGGATGGACGCGCGAGGATTCATCGTGGCCGCGCCGCTGGCCTTGCGTCTGGGCAAGCCTCTTGTCCTGCTCAGGAAGGCGGGCAAGCTGCCGCCGGAAACCGTGTCGGTGTCCTATGCCCTTGAGTACGGTGAGTCCGCCGTGGAGATTCCAGCGGACGCCTTCGGCTCAGGACAGCGAGTGCTGGTGGTGGACGACGTGCTGGCAACCGGAGGCACGCTGGCCGCCTGCGCAGCCCTGGTGGAGTCTGGGGGGGGGGTAGTGGCCGGTTTCGCTGTGTTGATCGAGCTGGTGGGGTTGAGTGGGAGACAGCGCCTCGGGAGCCACGACCTGTTCGCACTACTACAGATCTAGTGCTGCGCACGCTACGGGGTTGTGCTAGGTGCTTACAGGAGGCCGTGGTTACTGCGGCTGAGGCAAATAGTCGGGCTAACCTCTATACTGAGAGCCTGCGGGGACCCCTCATAAGACGATATTCCTTTCTGTTTCTCATGGTTAATGATGGCAATGGACCCTGATCAGGGGTTTTAGCACCCATCCAAGGAGGTGACACATGAGCGTAGTCACGCTGGGCGGTCTCACCGGAGGCGGAGGTCGGCTGTTAGGTCCGAAGTTGGCCGAACGACTTGACGCAGACTATGTGGACCGACTGATCCTGACAAACGCGGCGCGGCACGCCGGCGCAACAGTCGAGGCGTTGCACCAACGGGAACAGCGTCTGCCGACGAAAGGCGAGCGCTTTTCCGGGCTGCTCCAGCGCATCCTCGATAGATCGGCCGCTACGGGCGTTGGCGGCGACCCCTACTTCGGCCCTGGAGCGATGGCATTCCTCACGCAGGAGTTCGAGGAGATACCACAGCAGACGATCACGAGAGGGCATGAGTTGGAGGACGAGAAGTACATCGAGGCGATGCGCAGCGTCATGCACCACGTTGCCGAGAGCGGCAACGTGGTGATCGTCGGGCGAGGCGGGTCCATCATCTTGCGCGACATGCCCAACGTACTGCGAGTGGGGGCCGTAGCGCGGCTTGAGGACCGGATATACGGGATCATGGAGCGCGATCGGATAGGCCGGGAGCAGGCCGAGCAGACGGTGATCGATCGAGACCTTGCCCGGGCCTACTATTTCAAGCGGTACTTCGATATCGACGACCCGGACAACCCTGATCTGTACCACATAGTCATCAACACCAGTGATATCGATCTGGACTATGCCGTGGATATGGTGGCTGACGCATGTGCCGCGTTGGAGAAGGGCTCGCTGGAGCGCAAATCCTAGGTTCGCCGGATGGGTTCGCCGCAATGGTTATCTAAAAACCGGGAGGAAGTTGTTGCTGCGAATAGACAAAAGGTTCGCTGATGAGATGGCCGCCCATTCTATGGAAGAGGATCCAAACGAGTGTTGCGGGATACTATCGGGCACAGACGGTACAGTCCGGGAGTTGTACCGGATAACCAACACGACGAAGAGTCCGTACACCTACTTGATGGATCCCCAGGAGCACCTGAACGCAGACCTGGACACGGAGCGGAAGGGGATGGAGTTCGTCGCCTTCTACCATTCGCACACCCACTCGCCACCCTACCCCTCCGACACCGACGTACGGATGGCGCTTCAGAGCGGCTACCTGGAGGTGCACTACGTACTGGTGTCGTTGGAGAACAAAGCAGAGCCGCTGATCAGGGCATATCGCATAGACGAGCTCGGTAACATCACCGAGGATCAAATCGAAGCGGACTGATTCCCCTCGTCAGAGAATCCGCACATAATTTCCGAAACGTAGTTATTACATAGTGCCCTCTAGAGCAGGCGGTGGCCGGTTTGTCGCAAGCCAACATTCGTAGTGGCTAGCGCCTAAAGGGCCCCGGTCATAGCATGGGTTCTTTTACGTGTGCCGCGCACATTAAGGGGCACGCCTAGTTACCTGCTAAGGCGTTCCACTTCTCCTGGCCGCCGAGCCTGGACCCCGCATCCCCAGACCCTTCGCATCCGCTCGGGGTGACATTGCAAGCGAGACAGCTAGGCTGCCCTGGGGATGGTAGAATATTGGTCAGAAAATCACCCCCCTGAACGGGAGCAGAACATGACATTCGACACTGCAGAAATCTTTCCGATTACCGCTGGCATAGGCCCGGGAGACCACCTGACGCTGGGAGGGTGTGACGCCACAGACCTCGCGGCGGAGTTCGGCACGCCGCTGTACGTATTCGACGAGGACACCTTGAGGGCGGTGAGTAGCGAGTTCGTCCGTGAATTTGGCAGTCGCTATCCGTCCACCAAGGTGCTTTACGCATCGAAGGCCTACATCGGACTGGCGCTGGCCAGGCTGCTTCATGAAGAGGGCCTCGGGCTCGACGTGGTCTCCGGCGGGGAGTTGGCCATGGCGTTGGCAGCCGGGATTCCGGCGGAAGATATCTACTTCCATGGCAACAACAAGAGCCCGTCGGAGTTGGAGATGGCCCTCGACCGTGGGGTCGGCAGGGTTGTGGTGGACGGATTCCTGGAGATCGAGATGCTGGATGCGCTGGCAGGCGCTCGGGGCATGACTCAGAATATTCTGCTGCGGGTTTCGCCTGGGATTGATCCGCACACTCACGCGAAGACCACGACCGGTATCCTCGACAGCAAATTTGGGCTGTCAATCGAGACCGGTGACGCCACCACTGCTATCAGTCAGGCCATCGCGGCGACGAACCTGGACCTGGTCGGTATACACTTCCACCTGGGGTCGCCGATATTCGAACTGGAGCCGTACTCCATCGCGATAGATACAGTGCTCACATTTCTTTCACAGTTCATCCCCGAGGGGCTCGATCTGAGGGAGTTCAGTCCGGGGGGAGGATTCGCCATCGGATACTTGCGCGATGAGCTTCCACCGGCCGTGGGTTCGTATGCGGAGGTGATCGCCAACGCGACTAAGGCTAGCTGTGCGAGGCTGGGGTTTGACGAGCCGCTTCTTACCGTTGAGCCGGGTCGCTCCATAGTGGGACGTGCAGGCGTTGCCCTCTACACGGTCGGCGCGATCAAGAATATCCCCACGGTGCGCACGTACGTATCGCTGGACGGGGGCATGGGGGACAACATCCGTCCTGCTCTGTATGACTCGCGCTACGAGGCAGTGGTGGCCAGCCGGATGTCCGACACGCCTGCCGAGATGGTTACGCTGGCGGGCAAGTACTGCGAGTCGGGCGACATCCTGGTCAAGGACATCGTGCTGCCGGTGCTGCAGGCTGGCGACTTGGTGGCGATACCTGCATCGGGGGCGTATGCGCCATCGATGGCCAGCAACTACAACCTGAATCCCAGACCGGCGATCATAATGGTCAAGGATGGCGTACCACGGCTAATCAGACGGCGAGAGAGCTACGAGGACCTGATGGAGTGGGACGTGGCCGACTAGGATTTTTTGTCAGGCGAAGCTACCTAGCGGGCTGGTCTGGCTTGCAACGTTTACCGGGACGGTAGCCTGCTGACTCTGCCGCTTCGGTGTTGTCGTAGAACGTGGAGTTGTGGTGGTGAGGTGTCCGGGAAGCGCAGCTGGGCTGGCAGTACACCCCTGTAGTGGTGACCGCATAGTAGAATGCGCCGTCCGCCGCCTTGTCCCGTGCGAGCACCAAATTCCAGCGTTCGTCCGAAGAGGTCTTTCGGAGGGTTGTGGGCAACGGCGCTCCTATTGGTTCGTGATTGTACTGTAGCGCTGCGTTGGGGCGAAAGTCATCCTGATTATTGCGGAGTAATCCGAACTTGGCTTCCTGACTACCCCAAGAAAAAGAAAAACATAAATGTATATTTCCGAGGGACACCCTCAGGCTTCCGGCAGAGGGGCCGAGTCCATCTGCACACCCGGGGAACAATAGTGGAGGTGGGCGGCATCGCGTCCCGTCCACTTGGCTCATGTAGCACCCGTGGAGTTCGGGCGGCACCGCGACCTGCCGCACTAAGCGTACACAGCACCCGTGGTAGAATTGCTTGGCGTGGGCAGATGGGTTTGGGCTTGCTTCAGATATAGGTGATTTTTGCCGCTCCATCGGATAACAAAGTCCATAGAATTCTGTTACGGGCATCGCCTCGTGGGTCATTCTGGCAAGTGTCGCTACTTGCATGGGCACAACGGGCTGTTGGAGGTGGACATCGACGCCGAGGAGCTGGACGCGATGGGGATGGTGGTGGATTTTGGCGAGGTGCGCGATCTGGTGAAGGGGTGGGTCGACGAGAATATCGACCATCGAATGGTGCTATCGAGGAACGATCCGGTGGTGCCAACGCTACTTGAGAACGGCGAGCCGTTGTATCTGATGGACGAGAATCCAACCGCCGAGAGCCTGGCACGGCATATATTCGACAAGGTGGCACTGCTGGGCATGACCCTGTCAGAGGTCAGGCTGTGGGAGACCCCAACGAACCTGGCCACCTACAGGCGGCGCTGCGCGCGCTGAGTTGGGCGGAGTGTGGTGACGCGCAAACTCTGGTTTATTGGTGGCAAGGGTGTATCGAGGGCGATACCGCGTTGCATGCAATGAGCTACGCGAAGAGCGGTAACGACCGAAGAGGCTCATGATGTGGAACACAATTGGCCACGACAGTGCTGTTGGCCTGCTTTGGCGCAGCCTCGATGAGGGGCGACTGGCCCACGCATACATGATTACTGGGCCAAGTCATCTGGGTAAGATGACTTTGGCCTTGGACCTTGCCATGGCTGTCAACTGCACCGGGCAAGAACGGCCCTGCGGCGAGTGCACCCAGTGCGAACGGGTTTTCCGCGGCCTGCACACTGACGTGAAGGTCGTGGGAGTCGACAAGGGAGTCAAGATCACCATCGATCAGGTGCGCGAGATGCAGCGAGAGATCATCCTTGCACCATTTGAGGGAGCCAGCAGGGTGGTGATATTCGACGTATCGGAGGGTTTGAGGGAGGATGCGGCAAACCGGCTGCTCAAGACCCTAGAGGAGCCCCCCGATCAAGTTTTGATTCTGCTGCTCGCCTCCGGCACTGGCGCAGTGGCGCCGACCCTCTCGTCGCGGTGCCAGCTGCTGGAGCTGAAACGGGTAAGCGGTGCGACCATCGTGGATGCCTTGATTAGGAATCATGGCGTAGAGGCTCCCTTGGCAGACCAGATTGCTCGGATCGCAAGGGGAAGGCCCGGATGGGCGTTCAGAGCGGCTTCAGACCCTGAAATACTGGAGAGCCTGTCCAGCAAGCTAGAGGAGTTGGAGGAGATTGTTGCCGGGGAGATTGAGGAGCGCTTTGCTCACGCCATTGGCATAGCTTCTGCCTTCGACAAGGACCGGGCCGCGGGCCGTGTGGATCTGGACATGTGGGTTGACTGGTGGAGAGATCTCATGCTGGTAAAGGTGGGTACGTCGGAGTTTATGATCCATGTCTCCAGGCTGGAGATCATGCGAGCGGCGGCGGCGAAGTTGACGACGGATCAGATCGTTCGGGCGATAGCGGCTATTCGCGAAACTGCCTCGTTAATGGAGCGGAATGTCAACTCGCGTCTTGCCCTCGAACAGCTTTTCTTATCCTTGCCCAGGCCACGATAGCCCGGTTGTTGTGGTTGTCGGTATTCGTTAGCCCCTTATATGTAGATGGAGAATATCTTGGAACAGACTGAAGGCCAGCCGGCGACCAATGTTGTGGGGGTGAGGCTCAGCCCGATTGGGGCGATCCGGTACTTCGACCCTCGTGACGAGGCACTAATGCCGGGGGATCGTGTGACTGTCGACACAGAGGATGGCGTGCAGGAGGGTGTGGTGGCGATCGGACCTGGCCAGGTGCTCTACTCGGAGGTCCCGGGGCCGCTGGCGCCGATCGTCGCTCGTGTCTAGGACGTGGGCATTGCACGAAAGCAGAGGAAATGAATACTTGGCGGCTGAGATTAAACTTGCCCAGCTTAAACGTGCCATCTCAGAGTCGCCGCGGCGAGCGCATACGCATTACCGGAGGTGTGATCTGTAATGGATCGTGAAGAGGCGAAAGAGCAGATACAGGGAGTGATCGCGACGGTGCCCACTGCCTTTTACAGCAATTACGATGTCGATTACGGGCTAATGGCCGAGGCAACCGAGGTGTGGATCGAGAGAGGCCTAAAAGGCCAGGGCTCGGTGCTGAAGGTGGCCGCGGCGATGGGTGAGGGCCCTCAGTTGAGGGATAGTGAGTGGGGCCGACTGCTGGAGACGGTGGTGAAGGCTGCGAAGGGACGCGTGCCCGTGATGGGGGCGATCCACTACAAGGACACGGTGCGCTCGATCGAGGACGCGAAGATAGCCAAGGACGCAGGGGTGATCGGGCTGCAGGTCTCGCCGCCGGTGTTCAACCAACCCAGCCAGGAAGATATGGTGCGTTACTTTGGCGCGCTATCTGATGGGTCCGACGTGGGCATACTGATATACAACACGCACTGGCTGACCTTCGGAGGCATATTCCCTGAGACCTTTCGGAGGATGAAGGACTTCGAGTCCATCGTTGCGATAAAGTGGTCGCCGCCTGAGGGGTACAAGTTCGACGAGATATTTGATCTCAAGGACACTTTCAATATCATCGATAACACGAACAACCCGATGGAGTGCCACAAGCTGGGTGGGCATGGCTTCCTGTCGGAGGGCGTGGACGCGTACCCGACTTTCTTCCTGAACATTTGGAGCATGATGGAGGCAGGCAGGTACGAAGAGGCGAACTTCGAGTGGGAGAGGACTGTTCAGCCGATGCGGGACTTTGATGCGAGGACCGGGAAAATCTCCGGGGGCGAGGGCAGGATGGAGAAGGGAATTTCCGAGATCATGGGGCTGCCGATGGGCCCGCCACGGCCGCCATCGTTGCCTCTGAACGAGGCCGAGATGGCGGAGTTGAGGCAAATCATCATTGACATAGGCTGGCCGGTGCCAGGCGCGTAGAGGGACGAACGCCTGTCTGTAGGGGCGTACGGTGTGCGCTCGACGCGATGTGGGGAGACATGACATGGAAACACTGAGTCTCGATGAGGTTGTGCGTACGAGCCAGGTCTTCGTGCATCAGGGACGGTACGCCTACCTGAAGGTGCGGCAGGTCGGGCCTGGAGACCACTTTCTTGTGGCCAGCGACGCGGACGAGATAACGGTGGTTACCGAGGAGTGCAACGTCTCGTCAACGGAGTACTCTGCATCTACACAGTGGTTTGTGCTGATTGA
>JASLXL010000274.1 GCA_030740335.1 SAR202 cluster bacterium
AAGTCTACTGTTTCAATTATTTAAGAGAAAAAACAACTGAAGTGATATGGTAAACTACGTATCAATATTGATATGTACTACTATATTAGGCAAAAATAATCGTGTCAGTATTGTTATACGGAGATCAAGAATGAAAAGAAAAATCGTGATACCAACAATTTTACTTGTATTAACGGTGGTAGCGTTTGTGATGACAGCAAGCGCAGGAGCATCCGACGACAGCCTGCAGCCGGCAACCGGGTGGCAGTCTCCTCCCGAAGAGTTGCTGGAGGTGCTCCACGCACCGCAGCGCCCATGGTTGTGGACGGCACCAACTGGCGAGTACTTGCTCCTAGCCGATCCCATGCTCTTCCCCCCCCTCGCCGAGCTGGCAGCACCGATGCACAAGCTGGCCGGCATCCGGGTCAATCCCGCCATCAGCGGCCACCATGGCCAACACGGGGGCACATCCCTCCGCTTGGTTAGAGTCGAGAACGGAGCCACGACGCCGCTCGATCTGCCCGCGGACGCCGAGGTCCACGGCGTGGAATGGACCGTGGACGGCCAGCGCTTCGCGCTCACCGTTGGGCACGCCGATCACATCGGCCTGTGGGTCGGCTCGGTGGAAGGCGAAGTGACCAGGATCGAGGAGCTGGCTCTCAACCCGCTGATGGGCACCGCCGTGAGCTGGCTACCCGACCAGGAGCGCCTGCTGGTCCGCCGCATCCCTAAGCGTGGACGGACGCCTGAGCCTACGGCCATACCGGCGGGTCCGGAGATCCTCGAGGGAGCGGGGGCTTCGGCCCGCTCCACTTACGAGGCGCAAGACCTGCTCGAGACGGCTCACGACGATGCCCTCTTCGAGTACTACACCGCTTCCGAGCTGGTGATCATCAACCCGGCGACAGGTAAGGTGGAGGTCGTCGGTGCGCCCGCTCCCTACACCACGGCCGAGTTCTCGCCGGACGGCAAGTATCTCCTCATCGAGCGTCTGGTCGGTCCCTGGTCCCACGAGGTGGCCTGGTGGCGTTTCGCCAGCAAGATGGAGGTGTGGAACGATAAGGGCAAGCTGATAGCGAACATCGCCTCCCTGCCCGTGGCCGACGAGGTCCCGGTCCAGGGTGTGCCGCTGGGCCCGCGTTCGGTTTCGTGGCGTCCCACCGCTCCGCACACGCTCTTCTGGGTCGAGGCGCTCGACGGCGGAGATCCCGTGGTAAAGGTGCCCCACCGCGACCGGCTTATGCAGCTCCGGGCGTCCTTCTCCGGAGACCCCGAGGAGGTCTATCGGGCCGAGCACCGCATCTGGGGGATGACCTGGGGCGCCGAAGGCGGAATGCTCATGCTCGCACAGTGGGAACGTATGCGCCGCTGGGAATACTTCTGGCTACTTGACGTTGACGAGGGTACTGCTCGCCTCTGGTACCACCTTGCACGGGATGACCGGTACGGCAACCCCGGCTATCCCGTTCTCCGCCAGCTGCCCAACGGCCGCAGGGTGATGCACCAGAATGGCGACGTAGTCTACTTCAGCGGCGGCGGTGCCACCGAACAGGGCGACCGGCCCTTCCTGGACCTGCGACGCCTGGACACCGGCGAGACCGAGCGTCTGTTCCGCTGCGATCCGGACCGCTACGAGTCCTTCGTGGCGTTCGCCGGTGGCGAGGACCGCTTCGTGTTGCGCTCCGAGTCCGTCGTCGATGTGCCCAACTACTATCTGGCCACCTTTGGCAAGGAGATCGAGGCGATCAAGGGCGAGGCCACCCGGGTCCTGACACGTGCACCGATCACGCGCTTCGAGGACCCCACGCCCCAGCTACGCGAGATCGAGAAGCGCATCGTGCGCTACGAGCGTAAGGACGGCGTACCCCTCAGCTTCCACCTGCATCTTCCCCCCGGCTACAAGAAGGGCACGCCGCTGCCCACAGTGCTCTATGCCTATCCTCTCGAGTACTCCGGCACGACCACCGCCGGACAGGTCAGAGGCTCAGCCCAGCGCTTCATGCGTTTGTACGGCGCCTCCCACCTCTACTTCTTGCTCCAGGGCTATGCAGTACTCGATCTGACCGCCATGCCGATGCTCGGCGATCCCGAGACCACTTACGACACCTTCGTGCCCCAACTGGTGGCCGACGCAGAGGCCGCGGTGGCCAAGGCCGTCGAGATGGGAGTGGCCGATCCCAAGCGCATCGGCGTCATCGGCCACAGCCACGGCGGGCTCATGGTGGCCAACCTCCTGGCGCACACCGACCTGTTTCGGGCCGGCATCGCTCGCAGCGGCTCATACAACAAGACCAACCAGCCTTTCGGCTTCCAGTCCGAACGTCGCTCCCTCTTCGAGGCGAGGGATGTCTACATCCAGCTCTCTCCGACCTTCTTCGCCGATAAGGTCAACGAGCCGATCCTGATCATCCACGGTGACGACGACTCCAACCCGGGCACCCTCACGTTCCAGTCTGAGGTCTTCTTCGAGGCCGTGCGCGGTTCGGGCGGCACCGCCCGGCTGGTGCTGCTGCCCTTCGAGGACCACGGCTATCGAGCCCGGGAGAGTGTGGAGCACGTGCTCTGGGAGCAACTCCGGTGGTTCGACAAGTATGTAAAGGGCGCTGGGACCGCAACGCCCCAAAGCTCCGATTTAGAGTGACGCCAATAGGGGCGTTACGGCCTAACACAGCGCTGCAGCTGAGCTAAGCGATAGCCAGATAGGATGAACACCTTGAAAACACGTGAGATGACAGACCAGCACGGTTTGCACGGTGCCCAGGCAGTACTGATGGTGGTAGACGTCAGACAGACGCTCGACTGGTATCGCGATGTCTTGGGTTTCCACATTGACTTTGAGCACGGCGACCCGCCAACCCACGCCCGGGTATCGTCCGGAGACCGTACTCATGCGAGCGCTATTCGGATTCGCTTCGAGCAAGGGGCGCCACCAAACGATCCGGCCTCGGGTTGCTATCTCTACCTGCACATTGGGAAAGGGATGGACGAACTCTGCGAGGAATTTAGGGCTCGAGGTGTAGACATTCAAGAACCACCGGTCGACAAGCCGTGGGGCCGGCAATTCTCAATTCGAGACATGAACGGCTAAATCCTGAGCTTTCTGACCGCTGGCTAACAAATCGTTGCAGGCAGACCTGAACTTCGCTTGCGCTCGGAGCCAGGCTGCTGAACGATAGGACGTTACATTATCGCTAATAAGTAAAGGAGGAGGATATGCCTTCAAGACGATTATTTGCGATGAAACAACAACTACCACCAGAAGGACAAACAAGGGATTTGTACAGTCGCTTCTTTACAGTGGGCGAAAAAGTGCCTGCAAAGAAGGCGCGAACTGGGAAGTTTTCAAGAACTTGGATTGAGTGCGCACCAGATGAATGCCCTCATGGCTGTCTGGCGCAAACACGATGACAACCCCGCCATCCAGACCCAAGGTATGGGCTTGAATATCGTCGTAAATGACCACCTGGGGACTCGGTTTATAGACGTGCAACGCTTCACCCACTTAACTGTTCCACACGTGTGCATTTTCTGGACAGCTGGTCACACAATGGGATATCGAGTGTGAGCTCTTCGATATTGAGGATGGTCTTGGGGTAGCCGACAACGATACGGATATTCAGAAAACCGTGATGAATAATTATGGGGCGGGGATTCAGGGAATGCGGATTGTTCGCCTGTATGCATGAGAGGTTGAACTCATCTTATTCACGTACTCCTAAGTCATTAAATAATTTTACTATAGCTAAAGAAATTGAATCTCAAATAATTAAAAAATGCAGTATGCAAACACCTAAATATTACCACTCTATAGCTCTATAGATAACAAGTTTTGTTGAATATGTACAAGAAAACACATAACAAGAGCATCCAGTGGATTGCCAAAAACTGATGCAGGCGTTAGGTATTACTACGAAAGGAACAACAATGCCTGAGATCAATAATCCCGACTTGCCTACGATCAATCGTGAATACGCGACCAACCACGTTCAGCGGGTTAACATGGCTGGCTTCCGTGCACCGAAGATAGGCACGGTGCGCGTGGGCGTGCTCGGCATGGGGCGCGGCATCGGACATATCAAGGCCCTGATCCAGATCGAGGGCGTCGAGATTCGAGCTATATGCGACAAGGATCCCGCGGAGATAGAGAAGGCGGCTGTCTGGTTCAAGGACATCGATCACAATCCGGAAATCTACACCGACGGCGAAAACGAGTGGAAGAAGCTGTGTGAACGCAAGGACCTGGACCTGATCTACGTGTGCACTCCCATTCCACTGCATGCACAGATGTCAATCTATGCCCTGAAACACGGCAAGCACGTCTGCAGTGAAGTGCAGGCGGCCTGGCAGATGGAGGACTGTTGGGAGCTCGTAAAGACCGCCGAGGAAATGCAAAAACATTTCATGATGCTCGAGAACTATTCTTACATGGATTTTCATCTTGTGACGATCAACATGGCGAAGCGGGGTTTCTTTGGCGACATAGTCCATGCCGAGGGCGCATACAACACGAGCAAGTTGAACAACAACTTCCGCAAGATCCCGGACGGCTACAGCGACATGTGGTGGCTACGCGAATACGGCAGGCGCCGCGGCAACATTTATCCGACTCACGGTCTCGGTCCTATTGCCACGTGCCTGGATATCAACCGGGGTGACCGCATAGACTACCTCTCGTCAATGGAGAGTAACGACTTTACTTATGGTCCAAGGGCGAAGGAGTTACTGAAGGCCGATCCGCTTTACGAGGAGTTTGCCGACCTGCCATACCGCGGCAACATGAACGTGACCCTGATTCGCACGGTGAAGGGACGTACTATGATGATCCAGCACGATGCACATACTCCATCACCGCACAATTTGATCCACGGTATCTACGGCACGAAAGGGGCGGCGTTGTTTGATCCCGGCCCACCCCGGTTTTCCCAAGGGGATGAACGCTGGTACAGGCCTGACCACGACGAGTACAAGCGACTCTATGACGAATACACGCCGGAGATTTATCGCAAGCTCAAAAAGACTTCTGAGGGCCACGGTCACGGTGGCGCGGACCTGCGCATGAATTGGCACGTTATCGACTGCCTGCGTAACGGCCTGCCTATGCCGATGGATATCTATGATGCTGCGACGTGGAGTTCGATCGTGCCGCTCACGCAGTGGTCGGTTCTCAACCGCTCAAACTCGATCGACATTCCCGACTTCACCTGCGGCGCCTGGGAAACCAATCCGCGCAACATGGACATCAATCTTGAGAATGGCGGCGGCAACACGAAGATACTGCCTCCCTCCAAGGCCAGCATGGAATTTGATGACAAACTGGCCCGCCAATGGCGGAGAGATCATGCGTTGAAGGAAGGCCATGCGTAGACCGTCGCGAACGCTGCGGATGCACGCGACGGCGTACCGTCTCGGGTGCATCCGCAGCGGTAGGTGTGAATAGAAAGTACGACAAACCTGTAGACTACTATCATCTCATTTACGCCAATTGGGATAGCGCCATACTTCCGCAGTCAGAGTGTTTGTCTG
>JASLXL010000275.1 GCA_030740335.1 SAR202 cluster bacterium
GCGCGGAGGATGAGCTTCAAAGATCGTGGCACCGTTGCGGTGGGGAACATGGCCGACCTGGTTGTGTTCGACCCGGAAACGGCATTGGATCGCGCGACTTACGACGACCCTCACCAGTTCCCAGAAGGGATACCTCACGTATTGGTTGCAGGAGATCCAGTTGTCCTGAATGGTGAGCATACGGGCGCTCGACCAGGCAAGGTGATCCGCCGCGGAACTTGACGTGAGTCGTGGGCGACGGCGGAGGATGTATACTGGCCACTACAGTAGAGGGGGGTTCGATCGTGAGGTTGCCAAAGCAGGGGATTCCTGGCCCAGACCTGCATGACCTGATGCAGCAAGCGAAGACCAAAGATCAGCCCTGGAAGGAGAGACTGGCCAGTGGGGTTTCGTACCCGGCTGGGGACGACGTGCTGCAGGTAGCTCAGGCCGCCTACATGGATTTCTTCTCCGTCAACGCTTTGTATCCAACGATCTTCCCCAGCATAGCCCGATTTGAGCGGGAGGTCGTGGAGATGACGGCCGATCTCCTCCACGGACAAAACGCTGTCGGAAACATCGCATCGGGAGGCACGGAGAGCAATCTGCTTGCGGTCAAGTCTGCTCGTGACCGGGCAAGAACGCTGCAGCCCCACATAATTGCACCGGAGATGGTTGTTCCGGCGTCCGCGCATCCTTCTTTTTGGAAAGCTGCAGATTACTTCGGACTAGAGGTCATCGTCACTCCGCTGACTGAAAATGGGGTCGTCGACGTTCCTGCGTACCTCTCAGCCGTCAACAACAATACGGTGTTAATGGTTGGTACGGCGCCGAGCACGGTTCTGGGGATGGTCGATCCCATCCCGGACATGGCTGCGGTTGCCATGGAGCGGAACATCAGCTTCCACGTTGACGCCTGCGTCGGGGGCTTCTTCCTGCCCTTCGTTGAAAAGCTCGGCAACGCGGTGGTTCCGTGGGATTTTCGGGTCCCAGGGGTTACCACCATCTCCGCCGACCTTCACAAATTCGGCTATACGGCCAAGGGCGCATCGGTGATCCTGTCGCGGGACCCAGAGATCTACAGCCACCAGGTCTTCGAGTTCGGCCCACCAATGCGGCCTAGCGGATATTACGACACTCCGACGATCGCCGGGACTCGGCCAGGTGGTGCTATCGCCGCTGCATGGGCCGTCGTGAACTACCTTGGAGAGGACGGCTATCTGCGGCTCGTCGACCAGACGCTTCGCTACATCAGGGGCTTTCAGGAAGGCATCAACGCTATCGAGGGTCTCGTCGTCTTGGGCGAGCCCGTGATGTCAGTGTTTGCCTATACATCGAATACACTCGACATTTACGCCGTGGCTACCGGGATGGAAGACCGAGGCTGGATGGTGTCCAAAGACTCCTACCCCTTCAAGGCTATTCACTTCATGCAATCGCCGGGCCACGAGCCGTACGTCGACGCCTATCTGCGGGACCTCGAGGACGTGGTCGAACTCGTCGCAAGCGGCAAGATTACGGCCCGAGGACCCGAGGCCACCTACACGTAGTAGGTGCTCGCGGGGGTCTCCCATCAAGCAGCGACGCAATGTCAAATGCGCAATGTTGTCTAAAATGGTGAGTGACCCTGGATTACTGCTCTCTGGAGGACACTCGATATGACAGACTCCTATGTCGCCGGCCAGGTACAAACAGTGCTCGGGACTATCGACCCAGGAGACCTCGGCGTTACCCTCTGCCATGAGCACCTGCTTGTCGACGTGAGTTCGTTCATGGATCCTCCGACCGACCAACCAGATATCGCTTTTTACGAAGCGCCCCTGTCTCTGGAGAATCTAGGGTATATACGGCACTATCACGTTCCTAACTTCGATAACGGGATTCTCGATAATCTCGATATCGCCATCGAGGAGGCCAAGCTATATGCCGAGTCGGGCGGCCATTCGGTGATCGACGTCACGAGCCTCGGCATCGGCCGCAACCCCCAGGGGCTGGAGCACATTTCCAGAGGAACCGGGCTCAACGTTATAATGGGTGCGTCATACTACGTCGCGGATGCGCATCCGGATGACATGTCAGACCGTAGCGAGGATCAGATAGTCGACGAGATCGTCCGAGACGTGACTGAGGGCGTCGATGGCACATCGATCAAAGCGGGTGTCATCGGCGAGGTTGGGTGCTCCTGGCCTATGACGGAGAACGAACGCAAGGTCCTGCGAGCATCTGCGAGGGCACAGCGCATTACCGGCGCGCCGCTCCTCGTACACCCCGGGCGTGACCAGCATGCGCCTTTGGAGGTCATAGATGTCGTCCGTGAGGCCGGAGGGGAGCTCGGCCGGATGACTATTTCGCATATTGAACGGACGATGTTCGACCACGACCTAATAAGACGAGCATTCGAGAGCGGGTGTTACCTCGCTTGGGACCAGTTTGGCCGAGAGGTCTCCCTTTACACACCGGAGCCCAGAACCGACATGCCCAACGACGCCACGAAGATGGACTACCTCGCATGGGCAATCAACGAGGGGTTTGGTGACAAGGTCCTGATCGCCCACGATATCTGTCACAAGGAGCGAACACTCAGATACGGAGGTCACGGCCTTCCATACATCCTGCGGAACATCGTTCCCAGAATGCAGAAAAGGGGCATCAGTCGCGGCGCCATCGACATGATACTGGTGGACAATCCGGCTCGGGCATTCACGTTCGGCGTCCCCAGGACGGAATAGGTCGGAGGGGGGCAAAAAACTTTGGACAAGAGGCTTGCTTACGCTTCAGCGACCGAGCTGATGGGGCTCATCGCGACGAAACAGATATCTCCCATAGAGCTTACCGAGCTGTTTTTCAACCGCATAGACACGCTGGACTCACGACTTAATTCGTTCATTCTCCTGACCCGCGACTCGGCAGTAGAGGCGGCTAAGAAAGCAGAGGCCACCGTGGTCCGGGGCGACGAACTTGGTCCGTTGCACGGATTGCCCATTGCTATCAAGGACACCCAGAACACCGGTGGCATCAGGACCACCATGGGGTCGTTGCTGTTCAAGGACCGGGTCCCAGAGCGGGACGCAGCCGTGGTTGAGCGTGTTAAGGGAGCAGGCGCAATCGTTATGGGGAAGACCAATGTCCCCGAGTTTGGCATGGTGGGTACATGCGAGAATCGTCTGGGCGAGCCCGGTCGAAATCCGTGGAACACGGACTGTACGCCAGGGGGGTCCAGCGGCGGGGCTGCCGCGGCTGTGGCCGCATGTCTATGTTCGGTGGCAACGGGCAGCGACGGTGGTGGGTCGATTCGGATACCCGCCAACTTCTGCGGAGTCTACGGGATCAAGCCGACTCAGGGCAGGGTGTCAGGTTACACTGGCGAGGACGGACTCCGCATGCCGTATATCTTCTCCCAGAACGGGCCTATTACCCGGACCGTGCTTGACGCGGCGACCCTGCTCCAAGTCCTGGCCGGCCACGACCGCAGAGATCCAGTCTCAATTCGCGAGGCGCCGCCAGACTTCGTGGCTGCGGTCGACGGGGATATCACAGATCTCCGCATCGCGTGGAGCCCCGACTTCGGGTTCGCCGACGTGGACCCAGACGTTGTGGAGGTAACATCGAGTGCGGCGAGAGTGTTCGAGGATCTGGGTTGTAGCGTCGAGGAGTCCAAGCTGGCGATGGACCCACCATATGACACTTTCGGGCCGGTCCAGGCTGCGGACGCATATGCCACTCTAGGTCGATATCTGGAGACCGACGTGGACCGCCTGACCGACTTCGCCAGATTTTTCTTGGAGCTGGGTGCGAGGGTGACAGCCGCAGAGTACGCCAGGACCCTAGGCCGCATAGAGACCTTGAAGGCACGAATAGCGGACCTGTTCGAGGAGTACGACCTGCTGCTCTCACCGACGGCGTGCTTTCCGGCGTTCCTCAACGAGGAGTTCCCCGGCAGTATCAGAGGCGAGTCGGAGTATCCCGAGCAGTACTGGAACGGTGCGTTCACTCTACCAATCAACGTCGTCGGGCACCCGGCCGCTACGGTACCTGCAGGGTTCTCGTCCGACGGGTTGCCGATCGGCCTGCATATCGTAGGGAGGTGGGGCGACGAGGAGACGGTACTGGCAGCGTCTGCCGCTTTCGAGCGCGCGCGGCCATGGATTCAACACAAGCCTTCGGTGTCGTGACGACTGAGGCCGAACTACGTGCTTAAACAGCTGCTCTTCTCGGCCCCTACTGGCGAGAGCGAGGCCGAAATCGAGCAAGACCTCGGTATCATCATAGGAGGTTCCGATGGACGGACCTAGGGCGTGTCTTCCTGAGGAAGACATCGAGATAGTCGATCTGATCAACGCGCTTTTCCGCGAGGGAACCGGGCAGAACGTTCGAACGGACTATCCACTGCTTTATGACCCGGCGATGCTCCACAACCGTCGGGTCATAAAATTGGATGGCAAGGTTGTGGCTCATGTGCCAGTGCTGGCGCGAGAAGTAGTTGTGAGCCAGGACCGACTGCCGATCGGCCTCATCAGCGCGACCTTAACCCATCCTGATTACCGGAGGCGCGGCCTCGCAAGCCGTTGCCTTTTGGACTGCGTCCGGATCATGGACGAGAATAGATTGCCCGTCTCCGTCCTCTGGACCGCGGAGGCGACGTTTCCGTTCTACCAAAATTCAGGATGGGAGGCGGTCTCGTCTCAAGGCTGGGTTTACCGCATCCGAAACGACGAGGCCCATCTGTTCAGCGCGGGATCATTCGAAATAATCCCCTACGATCGGAGCGAACAGCGACACGTTGAAGCAGTTAGAAGGCTTCATGACGTGGAGTCCAACCGTGTCGAGCGGTCGTATTCGCAACACGACGCGCTCTTCTCCCTGCCGATGGTGGGTACGCTGATGGCGGTTGAAGGAGGCCGTGTGGCGGCCTACCTGGTTTACGGTCATAGCATGAACAAGCCAGGTCTCATCGAGGCTGGCGGAGACCGCGACGCCATCGAGTCCCTCGTCCGGTACGTACTCGACGAAGGGTTGTTCGAGAACGGGACGCAGGTGGTAGTTCCGCTAACACCGACAGGCCTCGCGAGAGTGTTGGAGACAGCGAAGCCCGCGTCAGCCAGACCGGTCGAAGAGGCTGCGGGGGTCGGCTTTCAGATGCATCGGATCAACAGCCTCGAGAGGTTTTTCAAAAGCATCCAAGGCCATCTCCGCAGAAGGTCTGCTGGCCTGGAGGGAGAGGTCTGCCTGGTCTGCACGGATTCGGGTGAGACGGTGAGCTTGCGTTTCGACAGCGGAAATGTTTCGATCTCTACGTACCCACTTCCAATTCAAGTGCGACTGTCCCGGCGGCAGCTGACTCAGCTGATATTCGGTTCTTATCCGGGCCTGCCGCCTATCCCTCTGAAAGGGTCGGCCAAGATGCTCTTGGAGCAGGTCTTCCCCTACTATTTCCCGGTTTGGGAACTGGACCACTGCTGACGGTCTAAGCGAGATCGACTAGCACCCCCTCTTTCCCTCAGGTCCTTGAAGTCTCCTTCTTTAATGATCAGAACGAAGATTGTGTCTTCGGGCGCCCGAAAGTGGCAGAGAGTTCATCACTGTGGAGGTCTGACGCGAATCCGGTGTGTCATGAGCCAGGCGCGGCGGGTTTGAAACGCGGCCTCCGATGCTCAACTTACTTGGCGATAGCGCCCACACTCTCTCGTATTCCATACTAGCCCGCAAGTGGCACAAGCGCGGTGGACGAACGAATCCGGCCCGTCCACTACAATATCACCACCGACTCAGATCAAGGCACGAGGAGGCGTAACTCCATGACATTTCGGATCGCGACCTTGAACCTGCAGCAGGACTTGAACCAGTGGGAGAAGCGCAGGGAGCTAATCTGCCAGCAGCTAGGCGAATTAAGGCCTGACCTGTTTGCCCTCAACGAGATAAGCGTTCCACTTCAGACCGGTCGCTGGCTCCAGCGCTCGGCACGGGAGCGCCTCGGGCTCCCCTACGCCCTCGTGCAGCAGACGAGGGCCAGTGCCTCTTCCGAGGTCGATGCCGAGGGGCTACTCACCCGCTTTCCGGTAGTGGAGACTGGCAACTTGGACTACAGAGCCAGGGACGCCGTTGCTGCCGTTTCCCGCGTCGAAATCGAGGGTCACCAGGTTGATATCTACGTAACCCATCTCTATGGATCGCGTGGGGAAGATCCCCTGCGCCACTATCAAGTGCAACAACTCCTAGAGTGGATCGGTGCCAGAAACGACGTATCCCACCAAGTAGTGTGTGGCGACTTCAATGCCACCATGGACGTACCGTCAGCCAGCCTCATGGCCGGCGCCTTCAGGCCCAGCCAGATCCAGCCAACTGCCTTCACGCCCTTGAGGGAGCCTGGTGGCAA
>JASLXL010000276.1 GCA_030740335.1 SAR202 cluster bacterium
CATATGACATCACAATTCGGCCGATGATCGCAAAAGAGAAAATAGTCTGAAACAGCCTTAGGAATTCGATCAAAACTTCTCCCCCAGCGCTTTCGATTTTTCGTAGGCTGCGGACACCGCGTCCATTACAACCCCTCGGAAGCCGCCCTGCTCGAAGGCCATCAGTGCCTCCGCAGTTGTCCCGCCTGGCGACGTGACCATGTCCTTCAGGTCTGCGGGGTGCCGTCCCGACTCGTCAACAAGCCGCGCGCTTCCGATCACCGTCTGCAGCACCAGCTTTCGGGATATGTCGCGCGGCATCCCCAGGTACACCCCGGCATCGATCATCGCCTCGATGAACAGAAAAATATACGCTGGCCCTGAGGCGCTCACCGCCGTCGCCATGTCGATATACTTCTCGTCCGATACGTAGATCTCCTCGCCGAGTGTGCGCAAAATCTCGCGGCTGGCCTCCACGCTCTGTTCTGGTACGTCCTCCGTGGCGGTCCACACCGTCATGCCCGCGCCGATCTGCGCCGGCGTGTTGGGCATCACGCGGACCACCGACGAGTGACCCAACCCAGACACCAGCGTGTCCATCCGGGCGCCAGCTATGATAGACAGCACCGTCTGGCCCACTTCGAGGTCGTCGCGTATGTCAGCCATGACACCTGTAAGCCCCTGCGGCTTTACCGCGAGCACGACCATCTCCGCTCCCGCGAGGGCGTCGGCATTGGACTCAACGGCAGCAACACCGTACTCGGCCCTTAGATGGGCGCGGCGTAATTCCAGCGGCTCGCCGATTCTGACATCGGCAGGTGCCGCCAGACTGGCATCGAGGATGCCAGCGAGCATGGCCTCGGCCATGACACCACCCCCTATGAACGATACTCTCATCGGTCGCGTCTCCTGTCTAATATTCGAATGGCTTTGCAACCCCGAGCACACGAGGCGGTCTTCCGCTCTGCCTCCTCTTCCTCAGGGAGAGGATTGAGGTGAGGATGATTCCGAGGTTCCGAGCACAGAATACCCCGGAGTCTGACTGGTTGTCTATGTACGAAACGTTAAACTAGCTACCTTAGCTTGCTATCGCTCACCAGGTCTACCGCCACCTCGATGGCCTCCATGATGCTTTCATGGTCGGCGATTCCCTTGCCCGCGATATCGAAGGCGGTGCCGTGATCGACGGAGGTTCGGATGTACGGTAGCCCCAGGTTGACGCTGACGCTCTTGGACCAGTTGTGGACCTTGATTGGGATGTGACCCTGGTCGTGGTACATAGCCAGCACAGCGTCGAACTTGCCGTCGATGGCCTGGTTAAAGATCGTGTCAGCCGGTACTGGGCCGATGACGTCGATCCCACGGTCCGTCGCATCCTGTACAGCAGGTGCGATCTGCTTTGCCTCCTCGTCGCCGAGAAGCCCTCCGTCACTTGCGTGGGGATTTAGGGCCGCTACACCAATTCGCGGGGTTGGGAAACCCCAGTTCACGAAATTTTCGTGGGTCAGTTCGATCTTCGCCAGCACATTCTCTCTCGTGACGTAGTCGCACGCGATCCGTACTGAACGGTGTGTGGTCAGATGAACGACTCGTAGCGTGTCGGCCATTAGCATCGTGGCAACCTCGGTTGCGCCAGACTGCCGCTGGAAAATCTCCATATGGCCGATGTCCCTGTATCCAGCCAGTGCGCACGCCTCTTTGTTGATGGGCGCGGTCACGATCGCCTGGATACGCCCTGCCGCAGCCATCTCACCCGCCTCGAGAATCCATTCCACAGAGGCCTTGCCAGCCGCCTTCGAGACCTTTCCCTTGGAAATGCTTCCGTAGTCCAGATTCTCCAGGTCCAGCACGTCGATTGCCCCCGACTCGCCCGTCACCTCGTCCAGCGAGTGGACGACCCTCGTAGACCCGCTGCCAATCAGGCGCTGCACGTCTTGCAGTGCGACTGCGCTACCCACCACAAATGGGCGGCACTTTTCGTAGACGCTGGCGTACTGGAGGGCCTTTGCAACCACCTCCGGGCCGATGCCCGCAGGGTCTCCCATCGTAATGGCGACATATGGCTTTTCGCTCACGTCTGCTCCTATTATTGTCAGTCTGCTTAGGGGTATTGTAAGGGGCTAGTCCCACTTGACTGTCCTGAACCTGTGGAAGGGCTGGGTGTGTGAGGATGTCCCTCACACACATTCCTATCTCCTCTTTCCTCCGGGGACGGTCGCTGCTCCCGCCGTGGGGATTCTTGATTATACGTCGCCCACCAGAAAGATGAAGAGGGGCCGCCCACCGGCGGCCCCTCTTTGGGGAGCTCGGAGGGTAACGCCCCTCTGCCGGGAACCGGGTTTAGTGGGCCCCGGGCTACGCTACTCGCATTTGGTATAGCCGCAATCCATGCAGCGTGCGCATCCTTCCTGGAACACCAGGTTGCCTACCGAACAGTCGGGGCAGAGCGACACGTT
>JASLXL010000277.1 GCA_030740335.1 SAR202 cluster bacterium
ATCGGCGGCTACAACACCGTCATCCGCGAGGGCGACAAGTTCCGAATGTGGTACGACTTCACACCACCTGATAACGATCCCTCAGGCATCACGCGCGGCGTGGCCTACGCCGAATCGTCAGACGGACTGAACTGGGAAAAACCCGAATTAGGCCTCGTGGAGATCGCCGGCTCCAAGGCCAACAACGTCGTGATCCCGCGTCTGCCCAACGCTCCGCGAGGCGAGACCGAGGGCGGCACGGTGCTGCTGGACACGAACCCGAACTGCCCGCCTGCGGAAAGGTACAAGTTCTGGACAAAAATACGGGGCATCCCTCCAGAAGACGAGGCGCGTGGGATGACCGGGCCGTTCTGGCAGATGTACTCGGCCGATGGCATTAATTGGAACGTCTACCCCGACCGCATCGAGACGCCCCACTGTGACACCCAGAACGTGCCTATGTGGGACGACCGGCTCGGCAAGTATGTCGGCTACGGCCGCACCAGGAACTCGGACAGGGGATTCAAGGTGCGCGGCATCGGGCGCATCGAGTCCGACGACTTCCACAACTGGTCCGAGATGGTCGAGGTCTTCCGGGCGGAGAAGTTGGACTGGCGGGCAATACCGCCGGACGCGTGCCGAGAACGGCTAGGCGGCTACGTCGATGTCTATACCAACGCGGCCATGAAATACCCCTACGCCCAGGATGCCTACTTCATGATGCCCAGCTTCCTTTACCACTGGGAGTGCGTCCAGGCGGTCGAGGGAGAGGGTGACGAAGCAGGAGACATGCACGTCAACTTCCCGGACACCGCGGATGTGCGCCTGCTGATGAGCCGCGACGGCGTCTCCTGGAGCCAGGCCCCCGGCAAGCGGCCGTTCCTGAGTGTCGGCCTGGCCGGCGGACCGAGGTCGAGGAGCCTATACACGGCGCCGGGGGTGGTCCGGGTCGGGGACTGGCTGTGGAACTACTGCTATGGCTCGAACCACAACCACTCTGGCCAGGTCGACCCGGGTTCGGACCGGAACGAGTCTGGCATATACGTCAACATGTCGCGCCTGGATGGTTTCATGTCCGCCGACACCCCCTACGACGGGGGCTGGCTGGTCACGCCGCCGATCACATTTACGGGGAGTAGTCTGGAGCTGAACATCGACACGGGTGCGGGCGGCCTGGCGCAGGTAGAGCTGCAGACAGCGGATGGCGGTCCAATCGATGGCTTCACCCGCGGCGAATGCGATACACTCAACGGTAATGCGATTCGCAAGACGGTCACCTTCAACGGCAGCGCGGACCTCAGCGCCCTGGCAGGGCAGCCGGTGCGGCTCCGCATTGCAACCTACGACACCAAGTTCTACGCATTCCAGTTCAAATAGGCGCAGGTTGGTAGGCGAACTGTTCCACAACCTGATCGAGAGGACAACACAATGCTGATAATCGACGGCGACTACCCCATGGCCATCGGCGCGCTCCACTGGGACAGGGACCTGTCCTGGGACCTCGAGCGTATTCGTACCTCGGAGCCGGGCACCCCAAAGAACGGCGAGTGGGCCGACGCCTACACCATGGCCAGCATCCCTGAGATGCGCAAGGCACAGATGGCCGCCGCCCTCGTAAAGGTCTGCTCGTGCGTCAAGAAGCCGGGACACCCCCACGGCGAATATCGCACCCAGAACCTAGCATATGCCTCTTCGATGGGGCAGCTGGCCTACTATCAACTCATGGAGTCCACCGGCGACGCCAATATTCTGGCGACACGGGAGGGCTTCGCATCACATATGGAGGCCTGGTCCAGCACCGACGACTTCTCCGAGCTGCCTGTCGGCTTCATCATTGGCATGGAGGGCGCAGACGCAATTGTATGGCCTGAACAGGTCCACGAGTGGTGGGGAAACGGCCTGCGTGTGATTAGCCTGTCCCACTACGGCGTCAGCGCATACTCCCATGGTACCGCCACAGGCACGGACGGTGGCCTGCTACCGCCAGGTCGGCCGCTGCTCCAAGAAATGGACAAGCTGGGCATGATATTGGATGTGTCCCACACGTCCGACGCTTCGGTACGCGAGGAGTTGGAATTTTTCAATGGGCCGGTGCTCGCGAGCCACCAGAACTGCCGGGCCATCACCCCGGGTGAGCGCCAGCAACCCGACGACATCCTAAAGGCCGTCATCGAGCGCGGAGGTGTAATCGGGGCGTCCATGGATACGTGGATGATCTACAAGGGCGGACTTGACTGGAGCGGCGAGATTCCGCAGCCTTGGGAGGTGTTCCCACGCGAGTCGGTCACGCTGGAGGACTACGTCGACCACATAGACTACGTGTGCCAACTAGCCGGCAACTCGCAGCACGCGGCCATAGGCGGCGACACCGATGGCCAGGGCGGCGTGCCCGAGGCCCCCTACGAGATCGACACCATAGTCGACTACCAGATAGTAGGCGACGTGCTCTCAGGCCGTGGATACAAGACCGCAGACATCGAGAACATCATGTACCGCAACTGGCAGCGCTTCTTCGAGAAGTGGCTCCCCAGCGAGATCGGGTAGCCCAGAGCATGTTGTTGCAATAGCGCAGCCGGAGTACCCATAGATGTCATTAGATGTCATTTCGAAGCAAGCCGGGCATGCGTCTGTGCGTTCACACTCGATATCTACAGCCACATGATCGACAGCGTTGAACGCAAGGCTGCAGATGCCGTTGACGAGGCGATGCGCAGTAGTCGTTTAGCTTCAGAGGGTTAGGTTTCAGAAAGCGTTCGTGGCCAAACCGTGGAGACATCCGCCATTTCACACAAAAAAAGCCGCTCCCAGGTTACCCGGGAGCGGCTTTTTAATGTGTTGCGCAATGGTTGCGGGGGGCGGACTCGAACCGCCGACCTTTGGGTTATGAGCCCAACGAGCTGCCACTGCTCCACCCCGCGACATTTACTTCACAACTGAATCCTGCTCCTTCCCAATTAGGAAGGGTTTTCGATTATTACAAGACCCTAAATGTGGGTCAAGTCCTCGGTCGATTAGTACCGCTCAGCTGAACCCCTTACGGGGCTTACACCTGCGGCCTATCAACCCCGTAGTCTACGGGAGACCTTACTCTTTTGACGAATCGAAAGATGGGAGATCTAATCTTGGGGTTGGCTTCGTGCTTAGATGCTTTCAGCGCTTATCTCATCCAGACTTGGCTACCCGGCAATGCTCCTGGCGGAACAACCGGTACACCAGAGGTCCGTCCTTCCCGGTCCTCTCGTACTAGGGAAAGCTCCCCTCAAATCTCCTGCGCCCACGACG
>JASLXL010000278.1 GCA_030740335.1 SAR202 cluster bacterium
AGAACCGCCTTCCCATTTCACCACTCGCGCCAGGTCGTCCCCCCACACCTCGTGGCAGTCGTTCAGTGAATATCCTGGAACGACCGTCCCTCCGGGGTCCTGCACCTCAATCCGGATACCTCCAGCAGCACCCGTCGAAAAATTCAATGCAAGTTTACTGCCCTGGAACGTCATAGGCTTTGTCAGTACTTCCCCGCCACTCAACTTCGCATTGATTGACACGAAACCGTCGATTCGCATGGTGAAGCGCCTCAGTCTCTCGACGTTTTCGGCCTGCTCTACGGCTTCCTGGGAATAGATAGACAACTCACGCTCCGACCCTTCAATGTGTGAAACCGTCTCCAAAAGACCTATCGCCTGGTAGTTATCGCCATAGAACCAATTTTCGGTCAACCTCAGCCCTGGCCGAATAAATGACTCGGGCCAGACGTCAAACTCGTACCCATCACGGCTTGTCATGAACATGCCGTCCGTGACGGCGGTCCCACTCCGCTCTCCCCATGAGGCGCGTACACGACGATAATCGAGCTGAGGCAGCGCCAGCGTAGACTCGGTCCAACCTCTGTCGACATACCTAGTAGGGAAGCCAAAATAGATATGAGGAGCCCGATAGTAGGGGAGTACGCCGTTGGTGTACAGTTCGCTGACGCGTCCAGGCGAATAGCCCAGCCACTCAGGTGTAGGCCACTCCAAAAAATTCTTGGTGGTCGACGTCTTGATGTCGCGGCCGTTCTTGTTGCCTCTCTCATCTTTTCCAGGCCGGAATTCGCGGTGGTATTCGCGGTATTCACCTCGCACCGAGTCCCAGAAGGCCAGGTTTGTAGAGTCGAACGCGCCGTCGGTTATCACCGGATGGTCGGCCATGAGTGACCAATGAATCGCGTCGGCAGACTTGAATGCGTACAACCCCCCGTACATCTTCTCGTAGGCCACGGCCTTGTAGAGTGCGTCGGGTGCGCAATTCGGGTTGTCATCTCGAAATGGCACGAAGGATTGGGTCTTTGGCCCATCCAGAATAATGTTGTTGTCCTTGGAGCTTCCAAACTCACACAGGCCCAGAGAGGGTTTTCCCCAGGTAATGCCGTCGGAGCTCTCGGCGTAGCAGATGACCTCCGGGTGCACCTTGAAATCCTTCTTGGTCCAGTCCACGTCGAGGCCGCGGTAGTACATCCGATAAATGTCGCCGTCTTGAAATATGGTGAAGGAGCCACACGAGTTGCCCTCCCATGGATCGGTAAATCGCATGACCACCTCTTGGGCAGCCGGCTGATGCAGTATCCGCGTCGCCCCGTGAAGGCGGTCGACCAGGTAGTCGTCGACCAACAACTCCAGTCTGGAGCCTATGTCAATTGGTCGGCTGCTCTGAGACAGGAGCGTCCTCATAATTGGGGCCCTTATCCGAGGGTGGCCACCCTCGCCGGGTTGCGCTCGGTAATCATCTCGATGTCGTCCCTCGAAAAACCGTAGTCAGGCATTCTGGGGACAATGTTCTCCGGGAGGTGCTTGAACCCCTGGCCACCGAATCTGACCTGCCTGTGTTTGCCGAACATGTCCTGGGCCATCAGCACTCGCTCGCCGTAACCCTCATCCACGAGCCGCTTGATGTAGCTTAGTCTCTGAGCGTCGTTGAGCATGTCCATATCAGACATCGAAAACTCCGAGTTTTCCCAGCCGAAGAAGTCCCATTCTAGGTAGCACCCTCGCTTCGCTAAGGCTATGATATCGTCGAACCCGTGGAGGGTTCGGTCCATGTGATCCATGATGACCCTGCTTGGGTCTGCGCCTGCCTCTTCTAGGATATCCAGAACCTCAAATGGCGCGGTCTTAGCGCGTCCGGGGTGAATCGTGATTGTTGCGCCTAGCTGCAGTTGGGCCTTTGCGCCGGCGCGAAGCACCTTGCGTTCGTTCGGCGTCAGGGGCCATGAGCAGCCTAATTCACCGATGATACCAGAGCGCACCCCTGTATCCCCGACGCCAACGGTGAAATCACCCACTATCTCCTCGGTGATCTCCTCCTCGGTCTTGTCGTCCATGCCGTCCGGGTGCAGCAGCCCAATGTAGTACCCCGAGCCCATTATGATGTTGATTCCAGTTGCCCGGGAGATGCGGACCAGCGCCAGCGGGTCGCGCCTGATGCCGTTAGATGTGGTGTCGATCATCGTCTGGCCGCCTGCCCTGAAGAACAGGGAGGCCTCCGAGATGGAGACCTCCTCGTCCAACGTGACGAGATTATCCAGGCTCCTAAAGGGGTCGTACACAACCCATGCAATATTCTTCTCGGTGACGGGCTCGAATGCCTTGTGGTACTCGGTGGCCTCCGGCGGCGGTTTGAAGGCGAAGCTAAAGTCCAGCAGCAAGTGCTCATGCGGGTCCGTCAGACCCAATTTGTCAGGGGATATGGGTCCCATCACCGTCTGTGCCATACCCGCGGGAATCTTGTTCGCCATCGTGTTCCTCCGGGGCCTGCGTTATTATCGGTCCAAGTCGTGAACATTACCCAAATCTAAATCGCCGCCACCGTTGTAACCTCTAACAGCATCTCCTCGTCCATCAAGCTATCAATGATCAGCAGTGTGCTGGGCGGGAAGTCGCCGTCGGGATAGAGCTCGTCCACGATTGTATTTCTTTCCGCCATGAAGGGCCCGATCAGATCGCGACCCGATAGGTAAGTCGTAAACTGGATTACGTTACGGAACGTCGCGCCGGCGCTCTCCAAAACATTGCCGATATTCTCGTACACCTGCCTGACCTGTGCGACGACATCACCCACGCCCACCATGTTGCCTTCAGCATCCACCGCGACCTGCCCCGCCAGGTACAACATCTCTTGCGGCTTTACGCGCGCTAGCTGCGAGTACCGCCCGAGTGGCCGCGCGACGCTGCTGGGATTTTCCATGGTCCTGACGACCTGAGCCATTTCATGCCTCCTATTGTCTTCGAAGTCAAAACTAACGGTGTGGTCTATCTCTATGCCACGGCCCCATCATGCCGTTCACAGTGAGCCCGTCGAATAGCGATCGAAGGCTAGCACCGACACAACGAATGGTCAACGGTTCCCTCAGTAGGCAGGTCGGTGTATCATAGGCGCATGTCGCCAGGAACCGCAGAGAACTCTCCCCCGGCGGACCCATCTCATAGCGCCTCGGACCTGATCCTTTTCGGCACGGCAACATTCCTGTTCTGGACAGCCCTCTACCTGTACGTCCCAATCCTACCGGCCCACGCTGAGGCCATGGGCGCCAACCTGGTCATGGTCGGCGGGGTTATCGCTTCATACGCCATTGCACAGCTCCTACTGCGCTTGCCGGTGGGTGCCTGGGCGGACCATGTGGGACGGCGCAAGCCCTTCGTGCTCGGTGGCCTGCTTTTCGCCTCCGCGGGCGCAGGCATCATGGCAGTGGCTCCCGATTCCTGGTCTTTGTTCGCGGGGAGGGCGGTCACAGGGATCGCCGCCGCCACCTGGGTGGTCTCCAGCGTATTCTTCGCTTCGTACTTCACCGAAGAGCGAACCGCCCGCGGCATCGGAATCATCAGCTTCGTCAACAACGGGGCGATGGTGACGGCCACATCCATGGGCGGGCTGCTGGCGGATCAGTGGAATGCAGAGGTGGTTTTTGCAATTGCTGCGGTTCTGGGCCTACTCGGCGTGGGCTTCCTGCTCCCAGTAAAAGAACAGAGGATGGTCCGGAATACCAGGTCGCTGGAGAGCTTCCGTTCGGTCTCCCTCCAACCCGACCTGCTGCGAGCGTCTTTTGCCAGCATGCTCCTCCAGTTTGCGGGCTTTGCTTCGATCTTCAGCTTCACTCTGGTCTACGCCGCTCGCATCGGGGCCGGACCCTCGGACCTGGGGCTGCTCACAGGGTCGTACCTGGGAGCGGCCACTGTCGCTACGCTGGTCACCGTCTACTTGGTGGAGCGAAGCGGCTTCCCGTTCACCATCACACTCGGGGTGGCGATCATGGGCGGCACGCTATTAGTTACACCCCTGGTGACGACCCTGGGTGTGCTAGTTGCGCTGCAACTGGCCACCGGAATAGGCCGAGGCCTGTCCAACACCGCGCTAATGGCGCTGAGCATACGCACTGTCGCGCCGGAAAACAGAGCCACCGCCATGGGCGTGTACCAGGCAGTCTATGCCATCGGCATGTTCGCGGGGCCCGTTGTGGGAGGCATAGTGGCCGGTGCCGCGGGCATCGACTCTGTATTTTACCTGTCGGGTCTTCTGGCGCTTGTTGGAGGCGCACTGCTATATTTCAACAGAGACACGCAGCCAACGCCGTAGCGGTGAGTTTCAATACCACGAGAGAAGCCAATGCGAATCCTTGCCATAGATGTTGGCACCGGCACACAAGATATCCTGCTGTTCGACTCGACGCGGGCTGTCGAGAACTCCGTGCAGCTCGTCGTCCCCGCGCCCACGGTTATTGCGGCGGGCAGGGTACACGCAGCCACCAAACGTTCTAGGAACCTGGTGCTCACCGGCGTAAACATGGGCGGAGGGCCGGTCACCGGCGCGGTTGAGCAGCACATGGCGACTGGTCTCGCCGCCTACGCGACTCCATCTGCAGCGGTCACATTCGACGACGACCCGGAGATGGTACGCCGCATGGGAATCACCATCGTCTCCGACGACGAAGCCGCTGGATTAGACGCGGATGTCGTAAAGTTACAGGACGTAGACACGGACATGGTCCGTCGCGCACTCAAGGCCTTCGACATTGATCCTGTTTGGGACGCCCTCGCAGTCGCAGTCTTCGACCATGGCGATGCACCGCCAGGCTACAGTGACCGCAGGTTCCGATTCGATCACCTGCGCGACCAGATCCTTTCTCAACGCCGAGAACTGCTGTCCTTTGCATATATGGCCGACGATGTACCCGCCTACCTGACCCGTATGGCCGCCGTAGCCGATACCGTCGGTAGGCAGAGCCCCCTACTGCTCATGGACACAGCTCAAGCCGCCGTTCTCGGCTCCCTGGAAGACCCCGCGGTCGCGGCGGAGAACTGTGCGGTCGTCGCCAATTTGGGCAACGAGCACACTCTTGCATATCATCTGCACGGCTCCTCTATCCTCGGCGTACTGGAACACCACACACACGTCGTCACACCCGACCGGCTGGAGCAGCACCTGGAGGAATTGGTATCGGGAGATCTCGACGGAGAGGCCATATGGAAGGCGCAAGGCCACGGCGCGGTGGTTGTCGAGGGAGGGGAAAGCCTCGGGTTCCTCAGCATCATCGGCCCGATGCGAGCAATGCTGCAGGGCTCACGCCTTAAACCCTACTTCGCCACGCCCCACGGCTCGATGATGCTGGCTGGTTCCTTTGGTCTGCTGCGAGCATGGGCCGAGCACGATCCGTCGGTAAGCGAAGAGATCATGACAGCGCTGAGCAAAGTCGGCGAGGACATAGGGCACCACCACGGACAACTAGGAAGCTATCCTGTCAGTTCGACTTAGGGCTCCTGTCGCATAGGTCAGCGGATCGCCAGACAGTAACGGCAGTAGGATTCTTTCGGGTCACCGTGTACCTTCATGTCAGGACCGATAGGACCACCGCTGACAGGGACTTTCCGATATGAGTTGGATGGTCGAGTCTGGCGGTAGGGCTTGGACTCGTAGCTGCCCGAATATTCTGGACCTCGGCTGCGGCATTCGCTCCATACGTTTTCTTCTGGGTGTGGTTAGTGGCAATCAGTGTGGTCATGTATCGTCAATCGGGAGCGCGATCGTCAGGCAATGCCCAATCCACGGCCTGATGGAGGTGCCTAGAGTGTTGCGGA
>JASLXL010000279.1 GCA_030740335.1 SAR202 cluster bacterium
AAAGAAAGCAAGTTGGCATGAAAATTTTGATGACCGGTGGGGCAGGTTTCCAGGGCAGTTACCTTGTGGAGCACCTGCTGGCCCAAGGCCACGAGATAACGGTGCTGAACACGTATTCGGAGGAAGCCTCACTCAACACCAGCTCTTTTGGACCGCTGGTGTCCATCGTATGGGGGAGCGTTACCGACCCGGAGATTGTGGAGAAAACCGTCCGGGGGCATGAGGTGGTGATCCACATGGCGGCCAGGATCAACGTGGACGAGTCCATCAAATCTCCCTCCAGCGACCTAGCGGTTAACGTCAACGGAACCTACAATGTGCTAGAGGCTGTCCGACAACTCGGAGGCCGGCTCATCTACGCCAGCAGCTGCGAGGTGTACGGTGCCGACAGCATGGCCGCTACCAGCGAAACAGCGGAACTCAGACCGCATAGCCCCTACGCCGCCAGCAAGGCGGCGGCCGACCGCCTGTGCTTTGCCTACCACAAGACCTACGGCCTGGAGGTCACAATAGTCCGGCCCTGCAACATATACGGTCCCCGTCAGAAGAGCGGAGTCGGAGGCGCCGTGATCCCGATATTCGTCGACAGAGGGCTCGCCAATAAACCGCTTGTGGTGTTCGGCAACGGCCAGCAACGCCGAGAGTACATGCACATCGACGACCTGGTGGTGGGCTACGATATTATCCTTCAGCGGTCCACCTGGCGGGGCGATGTGTTCAACCTCGGTACGGGCGACACGCCCTCGATACAGGAGATCGCCGACTATGTCGCCGGCAAGACTGGGGTATCCGTCGAGTACACCTCGGCTAGGCCGGGCGAGGTCCCGGCTTTCAGGCTGAACAACCAGAAGGCCAGTGAGCTGGGTTTCACCCCACACGTGCCCTTCTTCGAGGGGCTCCAGGACTACATCGAGTCCAGGAAGGCCATGGCGGTCCCCAGCCGATCCTCATAACCCCGGTGAAGCACTCCCAGGTTTATCTAGGTTCACTACACTCTTCCCGTATACGTGCCCTCTAGCGGTATTCGCCCCCGAGCCGATCAGCGCTAAAAGCAAGATGGACCCAGTGACCGTGGTGTTTCGAAAGATGCGGATGGTGCCCGAGAGGCGTTTCGGCAGATCAGAGCAGACGAAACCTTCTTCGAATTGATCGCCTGCAGCAGTAAATCGAGGCCTCCAAGAGATTAGCGGGAGTAGTACTAATAAACGCATTGGCGCCAACAATAGTTAGTCCAGTATTCGTTATCGGTACGGGGCGGTCGGGACTGACACCGCTGATGGACTTGGTCGCGTACCACCCCGCGTTCGCATGGCCCAGCCAGTACCACTCTCGATTCCCTAAGAGCTATCGTTGGGCGATGCTGTCGAGGCTTCTGAACTTTATTCCCGCCGGATCAGAACGCAAATTCGCCAGGCTCGTACCCACACACTCGGAGGCCTGGGCAATGTGGCGCGGGTGCTTCTACGGCTTCAGCACGCCTTTCAGAGACCTTACCGAGGCTGACGTAACACCGCACGTCAGGAATCGGTTCCAGAAGGTGGTACGCTCCATCCTGAAGTATCAGGGCAAAAAGAGGTTCATCGCAGAGCTAAGCGGCTGGTCACGCGTTCGATTCCTTAAAGAGATATTCCCGGATGCGAAATTTATTCACATTGTCAGAGATGGGAGGGCAGTAGCCAACTCATTGATCAATGTGGATTACTGGCGGGGCTGGGAGGGGATTTACAATTGGCGCTGGGGAGTCCCCAGCCCGGACGCCATCAAGTTCTTGGAGAAATACGAGTACGGTTTCCTGGCTCTGGCAGCCGTCCAGTGGCGGATGCTGGTTGGGAACATCAGGATCGAGACAGCCAAACTCGACCGAGGAGACCTCCTACTGGTCCGGTACGAGGACATGACAGCAGACCCTCGGGGTGAGACGGCGCGATGTATAGAGTTTTGCGGCCTTGACGCGGACTTGAGACGGTTCCAGCGCCATCTTTCGATGACAGTAAGAACGCGCATCATCGATGCCAACAGATTTTCCTACCGGATCCCACCTTGGAGAGAAAACTTGAATGAGTCTGACGTCGAGATGCTTAACGACATCATGGCCGATGAGCTCGCGGCATTCGGGTACGAATAGATATCGAAGCGAACAACCGAATGATGACCGACCGGCATTGGCTTCACCGCCTTGCTGACGAGGTTACTCGGAAAAACCGTCAAACAACCAAGCACCAGTACCGTTTTGTGCGTCCGGCAATGTGCCATTGTGACACGTGGATGGCGGATATCCATCTGGTTACCGTACCAAAATAGATGCGCCTCAGAAAATGTGGAAATGTAAGCTATTGAGTAAGATGGTAAAATATCTAATCGGCGGTCGCTACGGTCGGGGAGTTGACGTTGGCGAGGCATTCGTTGTCTGGGTATTCATGCAGTCTGCCTTGAGCGCCTGCGCCAGGGCCCACGATAGAAACAAAACCTACGGAAAGGGCATCAACCATCGAAGAAGATACAATTGACATAAAAAAATACATCGGTACCTTTCTCAGTTACTGGTGGTTGATCCTCCTGCTTCCCACTATCGGCGGACTGGGCGGTTACTTCTATAGCCAGTCTCAGGACCCCGTCTACGAGGCTAAGGCCACCATTCTAGTCCAGTATCGGGGGCCGGGTTTCTCCATAGGCGTTAGCGATTTCAACCGAAGTGCCCAGCTAGCCGCCACATATACCCGGCTGATCAACAGCAAGACATTTCTGAACAGTGTCCAGTTGGATGGCACAGTGCCCTTCGGACCCAGCAGTCTGTCCTCACTGGTATCGGCTGACACAGATAACAACCCGCCCGTTATCATCCTCAAGGTCAAGTACAGCGACCCCGTGCATGCGGCGACGACTGCACAGGCCGTGGCGGACCAGTTTATTGTCTACACGGTAGAGCAACGCCTGGCCGAGATCGCTCGCCTCCAAAGCGTGGCCAGGGCCCAGGGAATAACCGACATCCAGGACCTCGTCAGCGCCCAACTGACAGCCGTGGACGGCCTGTCGCTGCTCGACCCCGTGTCTACGCCAGGCGCACCGTTATCCAACAGCACGCAGAACATACTATTGGGCACGCTACTGGGCATCGTGTTGGCGACGGGCCTCGCCATGGTGCTGGAGAACCTTTCGGACACGGTCCGTTTCCCCGACCAGATAAGCAGCAGATTCGGAGTAACTAGCCTGGGCACAGTGTTTCGCTGGCCTCAACGCGAGGTCGAGGAAGGTGACCTGGTGATGTCCTCTGCACCTACCTCGGGCTATGCGGAGGCCTTGAGGCAGATACGAGCCAACCTCCAGTTTTCCGCCGTCAACCAACCCGGCAATGTTTATATGATAACCTCTCCAGGACCCGGTGAAGGCAAGAGTACGCTGCTGTCCAATCTGGCCATCGCGTCCGCTCAGGCAGGAAAGACGGTTGTTGTAGTGGACGGAGACCTGCGCCGTCCCTCGATCCACAAGTATTTCCGCAATATCACTAGAGAGCCCGGCCTCAGCAATGTCCTGGCCGACACCGACATCGAACTGTCAGACATCGTTCAGTCCACCTTGGAGCCTGGTGTCTTTCTCGTAACTAGCGGGCCGCCGCCGCCCAACCCTTCGGAGCTTCTAGGTTCGCCGCATATGACTGCTCTGTTACGTCAACTAGCGGAAGCTTACGATATGGTATTCGTGGACAGTCCTCCGGTCCTGCTCCTGGCCGATGCCTCCATCTTGGCATCTCAATCGGACAAGTCGATTGTCGTGGTGGACGGCTTCGCAACCCGGTCCTCGTCTTTAGTAGCAACCCTCAACACCCTCAGAAGCACGCAGGTTAACATCACCGGAGTCATCATCAACAAGCTGAAGCGTGCTAAGTTCGGCTACGACTATCGCTACCCTTACTACTACTATTCCAACTCCAACTACTACTACTCAGACGATTCAGACCCGTCAAAAAACGAGTCCCTAGGACTCTTCCGCAGAATAGCCCGGCGGGCCAAAAACAAGTTGCGGCCGGGACGGGACCGATAAGTCTCCCAAAAGGATATCGGCTTCCTTCAATCGCCGCGACCGATGGTCGCGGCGATTGTCTTTAGCCGGTGGGCCACATTCCATCCTGTATCCAAATCTCACCGTAGACGGGGATGTACCCGTCGTAATGGCCAGGTTTCGTTTGCCCGTGACATAGCCATCCTGTAACATAACTTAACGGACATCGATGGGCGCCCCGACAGGTCGGGGCCGGCACTCATATTCACATCGGGCGACCGCCTAAGGCCGCACCTTTCCAGGTACCGTCACATCTGAGGCCAGCGCAGGAGATCCCGGAGGGCATATGGGGAAAGGGCTTGCGGTAGCGGTGATCGCCGCGCTAGTTATAGCCGGCTGCTTCGACTCCCATCAAATCACGCCAACCCTCTTCACGCCCCCGGAAGGGCTCACAGTCACCGCGCTGGAATCCCGTTCCGCCACAGTACAACCAGACGGCACCCTTGCTTTAGAGCTAGAAACTTCCGCCATCGCGGTGAAGACTCTGAAGATCTTGACGGCGTCCTCCACCCAGGAAGTGGAGTTCGAGATCGCCATACTCTCGGGAATGCCGGTTCAGCAAGACGTACCCATCGACTCGGATATCTATCAGCTGATTCAGATCAGCCATCCAGGGCTTGACGATGGCGCTATTGACTTGGCAAACATCGTCTTCGAGGTCGGGCGCGACTGGTTGGAGAGCGGAGGCCACGACCCCGGTGAGGTATTGTTGCAAAGATTTACCGACTCCTGGGTGCCGTTGTTGACCAGAATTGTCGGCCAAACCGCCGCCGAAGTCCGATACGAAGCAATATCCTCCGGTCTCTCCCTCTTCGCCGTCACCGCAGACTGGGGAAACGGTGACCCTGGCCTGGCCGCCAGCCCGACTCCTACAGTTACCGCAGCAGCCGGACCCACTTCCTCTCCATTCCCCATTCTGATGAGCCCGTCTCCAACAGCTTTGCCACCGACACCGACTCGAACACCTCAGCCGCCTCCAACCGCAAGTCCTATCCCGGCTGTCACCGCCACCGCCACGGCCGCCCCCACGGCCACACCCACTCCCACTCCATTTCCCTCGGCGACGCCGACACCAACGCCTGTGATCAGCCCGACTCCGGTCGCACCGCCCAGCCCAAGCCCCACTCCAGCGCCAACCTCGACGGCAACGCCACGTCCTCCCGCCACCATAACACCCACGCCGCTTCCCGCTCCCACCTCAATCCCAACTCCACTGCCTATACCTACCGCGACGCCGACACCGACGCAGACTTCGATCCCCACGCCCACGCAGCCCTCTGCTCCGGCCCTCACATCCACCCAGACGCCCCTTCCGACATCCACACCCCCGCCCCCGCAGCCCTCTGTTCCGGCCCCCACACCAACCCGGATGATCGTTCCGACCCCCACACCAACACCAACCCCCACAGCCACACCGACCCCGACTCCCACCCATACACCGACACCCACTCCCACCCCACCGACAGACCCACGTTACGGTGTGGCGATCCTTGATCCCGAATCGCCAGCCGCGACTCAGAACTTCCTCGATGGGCTCGGTGTTGACT
>JASLXL010000280.1 GCA_030740335.1 SAR202 cluster bacterium
GAGGCCGCCCAGGCCATGAACGAGATCATGGATGGTGAGGCGACATCTGCGCAGTTCGGCGCATTCGTCACTGCACTGCGGCTGAAGGGGGAGACGGTGGATGAGGTGGCGGGTATGGCTCGCACGATGCGGGAAAAGTCACTGCATGTGGAGGTCGCCGGTCCCCTGGTAGACACCTGCGGCACCGGCGGCGACGCATCCGGCACGTTCAACATCTCCACCACGGCTGGGTTCGTCGTGGCAGGGGCCGGCGCAAGGGTCGCCAAACACGGTAACCGCGCGATGTCCAGCGCCTGTGGAAGCGCCGACGTGCTCGATTACCTGGGGGTCAAGATCGACCTGAAACCTGAGGGCGTAAACCGTTGCCTGGAGGAGGTCGGATACGGCTTTATGTTCGCGCAGGCCTTCCACCCATCCATGCGTTTTGCAGCAGGACCGCGCCGGGAGATCGGAATCCGGACCGTATTCAATATCCTGGGGCCGCTAACCAACCCGGCCGGGGCTCGATCACAGCTCATTGGAGTCGCTGACCCTGGCGTTGCAAAGACGATGGCCTCGGTTCTGGCGACACTGGGCAGCACTCACGCGGTAGTGGTGCACGGCCGGGACGGCCTGGACGAAATCACGCTCAGCGACGCCACAGACGTGTGGGAACTGCAGGACGGTAAGATTTCGACCTATACCATCACGCCGGAGGAGCTGGGACTGGAGCGCGTGAACAACGCGGACATTGGCATCGCCGATGCCCAAGAGGGTGCGCAGAAGGTACGCGACGTGTTGAATGGAGCAGCGGGTCCGGAGCGCAGGATGGTGCTGGCCAACTCGGCCGGAGCTCTTCTGGCAGCGGACAAGGCCGCAACGCTGTCCGACGGCATCGCACTGGCAGCCAAGTCCATTGACAGCGGCGCGGCACTCGGCAAGCTCGACTCTCTCGTGGCGCTAAGTCAGAAGATAGAATAGAAGAGCATGATCCAGCAGCCCCACGCAATTATTTTCGACTTCGACTACACTCTGGCGGATTCGTCGACGCCGGTCATCGCGTGTGTCAATTACGCCTTGCAAAAGTTGGAATTGACTGAGGCCGAACCGCAGGCCGTGCGCCGCCTCATCGGGTACGACCTGTACCACACATTCGATGTGTTGGCGGGTGAAAACGGGGATGGCAAAGGGGACGATTTTCTGAGCCTGTTCCAAGAGTACTCCGAAATCGTCATGGTTGATGGAACGGTAATACTGGAGCATGCGTCGGCGGCTCTTGAAGACTTGAGCAGCCATTCAAAACTCGGTATTTTGTCCTCCAAAGGCCGTATACACATTGAGCAAACTCTGCGCAGAGAGGATCTGTTGAACTGCTTTCGCGCAATCGTCGGCGGCAGGGATGTGACCAACCTCAAGCCGCATCCTGAAGGCCTGCTCAAGGTTTTGGACGCCATCGGGGTAGCGCCAGAAAGCTCGCTATATGTAGGCGACAGTCTGGTGGATGCAGAAGCAGCCCAGCGGGCCGGGGTGGATTTCGTGGCTGTGCTATCCGGCGTAACCGAGCTGCGCGAGTTCGATGGATACGAATCGCTGGCCATCATCCAAAATGTGGCGGGGCTTTCCAGTCTATTCGGCGCGAAGGGGGCTTGAGGATGGCGAAGCCGGGCACGCCAGACATACTCAAAAAAATAGTCGCCAACAAGTGCCGCGAAGTCGAGCAACTGGAGCTCGACTGTCCGCTATCGGAGCTACGGCAACGGATCGATGAGGATGGCCACCCGGCGCCTCTCAACCTTGCCGGCGCGCTAATGGGCGACGGGGTGCGAGTCATCGCGGAGATCAAGAAGGCCTCGCCGTCGAAGGGCCTGCTGAGTCCGGACTTCGACCCAACCGCCCTCGCGGAGGCCTACGCCACGAACGGCGCAGCTGCAGTCTCGGTTCTCACTGACGCCGACTACTTTCAGGGCAGCGTCCAGCACCTTGCAGAGGTGCGCCGTACATTGGACCCTCATGGAATTCCGATACTTCGCAAAGAGTTCATCGTAGACCCATATCAGGTCTACGAGGCCCGGGCGTACGGCGCCGACGCCATCTTATTGATCGTTAGCGTGCTCACGGCGACCAAGATTGAGGAACTCATGTCGGTGGCCGGGGAGTTGTGGATGCAGTGCCTTGTCGAGGTGCACGACGAGAGCGAACTTCAGATCGCGCTGGAGGCCGGGGCCGAGATCGTGGGCATCAACAATCGAAATCTGCACACGTTCGTCACCGACCTATCAGTAACGGATCGGCTCGCCCCGATGGTACCACAGGGCAAGATCGTGGTGAGCGAGAGCGGGATCGACACACGCGACGACGTGAGTCGCGTGGGCCGCGCCGGCGCCCACGCTGTGCTCATTGGAGAGGCGCTGGTCACTGCGGCCGACCCCGGTGAGAGGCTGAGGGGGCTGCTGTGACAAGATTAAAGATATGCGGTCTGCGGGATCCGGCCAACGCCCAGGCAGCGGTGGAATCGGCTGCCAATTTCATCGGGATGGTTTTCGTGCCAGGCGTCAGGCGGGAAATCACACCGGAATGTGCTCTCGAAATCGTTGCTGCGGTACGTGCCAAACCAGGCAGCAAAGGCCCTCGACTCGTAGGTCTATTTGCGAACCAACCCCTCGACGACGTAAACGATATAGCTCAGAGGTGCGGCCTGGATATGGTGCAGCTTTGCGGTGACGAGCCACCCGAATACTGGGCACGCGTTGAGGCAGACGTGATCAAGCAAATAAAGGTCCGGGACGATTCTCTGGGCGACACGTTGGCCAGTGTGAAAACGGTAGTAGAGGCCGGTCACACCGCCATGTTGGACAAGTACGAGAAGGGTACGCTGGGAGGGACGGGCCTCACCTTCGACTGGGACATCGCCCAAGAGGTGGCGGAGCGCTTCCCCATAATACTGGCAGGAGGACTCACGCCAGACAATGTTGCGCGGGCTATCGCAAAGGTAAGTCCATGGGGAGTCGATGTGTCGAGCGGCGTCGAGACCGACGGCGACAAGGATCCGATCAAGATACGTAGATTCGCCTCTGAGGTAATGTGGGCAGATGGGTAGTAGGAAAGAACACCCCCCCACTAGAACCCTGTCAGGCGCGCCTGGTGTGGTAACTCGTCGCTATTTTCAAAGCCGGAGATGCCTACGCCTACCAGGCGAAAGCACCTACCAGGCTGGATCTCTGGGGTCAGGAGAGACCTGGCAGCGACAGCGATTTCGTCGGAGGAGACTACGGGTGCGGGCAATGTTACCTGGCGTGTGAATGTCGTGAAGTCCGACAAGCGCAACTTGAGCTTGACGGTGTGCCCGCCGATACCGGTACTATCCAGTTGCCGCGCCACACGCTGACTGAGCCGGTCGACGAGTTCCCGCAGCATATCGGGGTCCTCGGTGTCCGTCGATAACGTCGTCTCGGCGCTCGCCGACTTCCTCTCGCGATGCTCCACAACTGGGCTACGGTCCTCGCCCAGGGCCAGACGGCGCATGTGGTGTGCCGTTCGCCCGAACCGTTTGGCCCACCACGTGTCGGGCTGCGCGACTAGCTCCGCCACGGTGTTTACGCCATCACCTCGGAGACGCTCCGCGGTCTTGGGCCCGATTCCGGGGAGTTTTTGGATATCCAGGGGCGCCAGAAACTCACGCTCTTCACCCGGGGGGACTACCATGAGGGCGTCGGGTTTGTTCATATCGGAGGCTATCTTGGCCACCGACTTAGAGGTCGCAACGCCCACCGATATGGTAAGACCCAACTCCCTGAGCACCCTCGCTCTGAGGTGCGCCGCGATGTCTTCCGGTGTATTGGACGCGGTCACGGCGTCGGTGACGTCCATGTAGGCTTCGTCCAACGAAAGGGGCTCGACCAGCTCCGCGATCTCCCGGAAGATCACCATTACCTGACGCGATACCTCACCGTATCGGTCAAACCGTGGCAGCACTCTGATGGCCCTGGGGCAACGCTGCAACGCGGTGTACATGGGCATAGCGGAGCGTATCCCGTAGTGGCGCGCCTCGTAAGAGGCGGAGGCGACTACACCGCGGCCCTCTGGACTGCCGCCCACCACGACTGGCTTTCCCCGGAGCGCCGGGTTATCGCGCTGCTCTACCGATGTGTAGAAGGCATCGAAGTCTGCGTGGAGGATATGCCGCATCGCCCTCTGCTCCGCCGGAGAAGAAGGGTCTATGGAGGCTAGGGGCTGGTTAAAGAACCTTAGCGCACCATATTCCGGTCTCGACCCTAGCCTCCAGTCCCTACTCTCTAACCCCGTCCTACTGGTTTCCGATTATTATGTCCAGGAGGGCGGGCTTGCCCAGAGCTAGCGCGTCGGTCATCGCTGGGCCTACCTGCTCGGGGTCGTCTATCCTGCGCCCATAGACACCCATTGCCTCGGCGATTTGGGAGAAGTCCGGGCGAACAGGGAAGTCCATGCCCATATAGCGGCTTTCGGCCCCCGGCTGCTTGAGAACGAGGTCCTTGTATATGTCCATGTTCACCTTGAGTACCCGGTACTCGGAGTTATTGCAGACGACGTAGACAACGGGGATTTCGTCGTTGGCCGCGGTCCATAGGCCCTGCACCGTCATCATGGCACTACCGTCCCCGTCGATGGCCACCACCGGCCTGTCGGGGTTAGCCAATTTGACGCCCATCGCGCCGCCCATTCCCCAGCCCAGGGCCCCTCCCCTTCCGCCAAAGATGCTGCCGGGCTCCGTAAAGTCAAAGGAGTTGAGGAGGGCCTCGCCTGAGGTCACGGCGTCGTTGATGATAATCGAGTCCGAGGGCAGCACTTTCGCGATCTCGGCCATCATTCGGTCCGCCGACATGGGGTTCATGTCCCATCGGTCCTTCAGCCGGCTCTTGACCGCCTCGTCCATTGCTGCCTTCATGGTCGCGGCATCGTCGGCACGCCCCTTGGCGGCCTCACGCGCTGACCCGGACATGTTCGCCTCGACTGCCTCGGCTAGCATGGCAAGCCCCGTCTTTGGATCGGCGATGATTCCGACATCGGTTGGCTGGCTGCTGCCGACACGACCGCCGTCCTGATCTAGGTGAATGAGCTTGGTCTCGTCACCGAAAAATCGCATCGCAGGGTCGGAGAACATGTAGTAGACGGTAGACACCTTGCCGATAGCCAGCACAACGTCCGCGGCGCCCAGCACACCCATGGACTCAGGGAAACCAATCTTGATGCCGCTCAGGTACTGAGGGTGGGTCGAGGGGAAGTTCATTTCAGAGTAGGACGACGAGTAGACGGAGGCGCCGGTCAGCTCGGCGACACGCACAACCTCTGCCGTCGCGCCGGACTGCGCCACTCGGTCGCCAACGACAATCACAGGCCGTTTGGCGCCAGCCAGAATGTCGGCGGCGGCCTGCACCGCCGCTGCATCTGGCGCGGTCCGGAAGTAGCCCTGCGGCGAGGGGAATATGTCCATCTCACCCTCGTCATCGAGGGAATTGGCCGAGAATGCCACGAAGGTCGGGCCGGTGGGCGGCGTCCTGGCCTCGTTGAAGGCTCGACGCAGCGTGGTCGGAACCTGCTCCGGGTGGGTTGCTTCCGCCGTGAATTTCGTAAATAGCCGAACCATCTCTGCCAGGTCGGTACGGCCCCGGGCAAGTTCTCTGATGTCCAGATTCCCGGCGCTAAGCACAAGGGGAGTCCCGCCCTCGGCTGCATTGTGGAGCAGGCTAATTCCGTTGGCCAGGCCTGTCTCGATGTGCAGATTTACGAAGGCCGGCTTGCCCGTGGCCCTGGCATAGCCGTCGGCCATGCCCATGGCCACACCCTCCTGCATGACGAGCTTGTACTTGAGCTCAGGATGATGCTCTAACTCGTCCATGATGGGGGTCTCGCTGGTGCCCGGGTTGCCGAAGATATACTCGACACCCTCGGCCTTTAGCGTCTCCATCAAAGCGCGCTTGCCCGTCATTCTGGTCATCGTCCAAGGCCTCCTCAGGAAAGTTCTAGGTTAGTATTCTGTCACCTGGCCAGAAGAGAAGAAAGAATAATGGGAGTTATTCTGAGAGACACCCTCAAGCTCCCTGTCATTCGGTTTCGCTCTGGACAGGCGAGGGGGCTGCACCCTTCTGCACAACCCCTCGAAGCGTAGGCTAGTATGATGGCTTAGTCCATCAGCATGCCTTGCCCGGCCCGACGAAGCGTGCGCAGTACCGCCTTGCCTCTGAGGTTGTCAGGGGGTATCCTAACAGCTACTTACAACAGGCGTGTTTTGCACTGTAGTTCTACGGAGGTGTCCCATGGTCCGAGCCTATGTGCTGATAGAGATGGCGGCAGGACACTCGCGTGACATGGTCAACATGATGCAGGGCAAGTCGGGGGTCCGCAGCATCAACCGTGTCACAGGGCCCTACGATGTGATCGTAGAGTTGGAGGCTCCAGACATTGAAGCAGTGAGCGAGGCCGTCTCCGAAAACATTCACGCTGTGAAAGGAATCATGCGTACGATCACATGCGTCTGCATCGGTTGATCCCGAACCCTAGTGGGAACCATTGTGCTCGGTTACGCCGTTAGCCTCTTCCATCCCCTCGTCATCGTCCCAGCCGTCCGCGGCTCGGCGTCGCCTGTGTCCAAGTAGGGCACGTGCCAGGACCAGGCCGGCGACTCCACCAACGCCCACAGCCAGGGCCGTATCGCCGTTGTAGGCCAGTACCAGGACAACCAGCGAACCATATCCGAAGACCACGCTGAACAGCGAGGAGAAGGGCAGTCGTTGACCGGCCAGGGCGACTGCCCCGGCAATTGCGATGCTGGCAGCACCCAATACTGGGAACACTGCTAGGATTACTCCACCAAGGGCAACCAAGCCATCGCCGCCCCTAAAGCGGGTGAATATCGAGTTCCAATGTCCGAAAATCGCTGCGGCTCCAGGGACCAGTACCCAGGTACCATCGACCCCCATCTTGTCGGCCAGGACAACCGATGCCGCACCCTTTCCGAGATCGCCAAGGACGACGAACACGGTCGCCACAGGGCCCACGGAATGCAGCACGTTTGACGCGCCAGCCAGCCCGGTACCGGTCGAAAGTATATCCACCCCGAGCCTCCTGCTGATCTGGACGGCAAGGGGCAACGCGCCGAGAAGATACCCGACGATGGTGGCGGCAAGGATTACTGGCAGGGAGGCAATGAACTCGCCCATGCTGAGATGCTCCTCCAATAGAGCTTCCTAACCCTCAGATTATACACATCCTCGAGCCGTCGTGCCACGCCCCAAGTGGCAATTCCGCTCTCTAGTTTGTTGCCGTTCTACTCGCGCCGAATATGGTCAGATCTATTGGTGAAATCTTCAAGCAACGGAATCACGATGAGATTCGTTATAGACTATTGTACGTAGACAAGAGTGCACGCGAATCCAGTGGCTACCGGGCCACATATTCGATGGAGACAATCGTACATGAACCTCGCCGATGTTCGCCAAATGAACCAGGAAGTGGAAAGGGAGGCCTTGTTCCTACAAACCCTTCTGCGAGAAATTCGGAAGACCGTGGTGGGGCAGGATACGTTGGTAGACCGGGTCCTTGTGGGGCTGCTGGCCAACGGGCACATCCTGTTGGAGGGGGTACCCGGCCTGGCCAAGACCTTGCTGGTGAAGACCCTCGCCCAGGCGATCAACGGGCACTTCTCCCGCATGCAGTTCACCCCTGACCTACTACCAGCCGACCTGATTGGCACCCAGATATACAACACGGCGACCAGCCAATTCAGCGTCCACCAGGGACCGATCTTCGCCAATTTGGTCTTGGCCGACGAGATCAACCGTGCGCCCGCAAAGGTGCAGAGTGCCCTCCTCGAGGCCATGCAAGAGAGGCAGGTCACAATCGGCGACACGACCTTCCCTCTCGAAGAACTGTTCCTGGTTCTGGCGACCCAGAACCCGATCGAACAGGAAGGCACGTACACTCTGCCCGAGGCGCAAGTGGACCGGTTCATGCTCAAGGTGCGTGTGGACTACCCATCCCGAGACGAGGAGCGAGACATCGTGGACATGATTACGGGAGAGTCACAACCTGTTATCTCACCAGTGATCGAGCCACAGCAACTTCTGAACGCCAGGCGGGTGGTGAGACGCATCTACGTGGACGAAAGGGTCAAGGAGTATGTGCTGGACCTGGTCCTCGCGACCCGGAACCCGCCAGGCAAGGTACTGGGAGAACTGCGCAACCTGATCGCCTACGGTGCTTCGCCGAGGGCGAGCATCTACCTGGTGGAGGCTGCCCGGGCCAACGCGTTCCTTAACGGGCGTGGATATATAACCCCAGAGGACGTCAAGCAACTGGCCCCCGATGTTCTAGGGCACCGAGTAATCACCACATACGAGGCCGAGGCGGAGGAGATCACCGGAGCGATCATCGTCCAGCGGATACTCGACCATATCGACGTGCCGTAGGGATGCTCTCCCCCGAAATCGCTCGCAAGATCCGGCAAATCGAGATCAGCACCCGGCACCTGGTTATGGACAGCTTCGCCGGCGAGTACCACTCTGTATTCAAAGGCCAGGGGATGGAGTTCGATGAGGTCCGCCCCTATTACCCTGGTGACGACGTGCGGAGGATTGATTGGAACGTCACCGCACGCACTGGGTCCGCGTTTGTCCGGCGCTATCAGGAGGAGCGTGAGTCTACCGTCATGCTGGTGGTGGACGCCAGCGCCTCCGGGGACTTTGGGACCGTTGGCCAGTTCAAGCGTGAGATGGCGGCGGAGTTGGCGGCAGCGCTTTCGTTTGCCGCTACCAACAATAACGACCGCGTAGGGCTGCTGATATTCACCGATAGGGTCGAGCTGCTTGTTCCACCGCGCAAGGGGCGCAAGCACGTACTCAGATTGATTCGCGACATGCTGGTGTTCGAGCCCCGCGGCAAGGGGACGGACATTTCCATGGCCCTCGAGACCATCAACCTGGTACTGAAGCGACGGGGAATCATATTCCTGGTCTCAGATTTCCTGGCGGATCCGGAAGGCTACCATAGACCTCTGGCTATCACGAATCGGCGTCACGATGTAGTGGCCCTGGATCTGCACGACCCACTTGAACGGGAGATCGCCGACGTAGGCGTGCTCACCCTGGAGGATGCGGAGACTGGTGAGATGACCGTAGTCGACACCGGCAGCACGGCCTGGCGCGAGGCTTTCGCCCGACAGGTGGTCGACCACGACAACAAGAAAGGACAGGTTTTTGCATCCCTGGGCGTCGACAGCATCAAAGTAGCAACAGGAACGGATTACACAGCCAACCTAACTGCGTTCTTCCGACTACGAGCAAAACGACTCGCACGCTAGTGGCGCTGCGCGCGCTTAGGGGGCGGGGCAGACGCCATGCGATCTTGAAGAAATTGGCATTATGGTTTGAGTGCGAACCAAGACATCGCACCGTCTGCCAGGGGCCTAGAAGGGCAGGTCACAGACCTGCCACTACGGTAGACCTTCGTTCTGGTGCAGGTGCTGGCGTAGGAGAGGGTCTGTGATCCGCCCTCCTAAGCCGAGGGTACCGCGCACTAGCAATCGAGGTGCGTGGCTTCAGGATGACGAAGGCTTTGTGAGCGGTGAACAATGGTACTGAGAACACTCATCATAGTGGTCGTTGCGGTCACAGGCCTTCTGGCCCTCGGGCCTGTGCCGGTCCACGCCCAGGAAGACGTCCCCGTTCAGGTCGACCTGGTCGCCGACAGATCCGAGTTGACCGTGGGAGACCGAGTGACCATGACCCTCGATGTGACCTACCCGTCAGGGTTCCAGGTCGTGCTGCCCAGGCTACCCCGCGAATGGGGCGCGCTGGAGGTTCTCGATCAGTCAAATACCAGTGTTGTGGACAACAAAGACGGGACTGAAACGATTAGCCAGGTGATTGAAGTAACGGCGTTCGTGCCGGGTGAGTTCCTGACATCTGGACTCGAGATAAGCGTACGCGAGCCTGCGGGTGGGTTTTCGGTAAAAACGGCGCCTCCCGTCTCGCTGAACGTGGCCTCAGTATTGGCTGAGGGGGACGAGGAACTGCGAGATATCCGGCCCCAGGCGGATCTGGACGTTCCGCCCGTATGGCCATGGGTACTTGGGGCGGTAGCAGCCATCGCACTACTTGGAATCGCCATCGTCCTCTTCTTGCGACGGCGTCGGGAGCAGTTAGCAGCGGCACCCGTCGTCGATCTTCGCAATGCCTATGAGATTGCCGTGGATGAGCTGGCCCACATAGTCAAACTCGACCTGCCAGCGCAATCGCGATTCAAGGAGCATTACACACTGGTAACCGATGTACTGCGTACATACATTGAGGCGGAGTACCGGATACCGGCGATGGACCGCACAACGACCGAGCTCAGAGCAGCGCTTCGGATCGCGCCGATCGACGTTCCAAGCACCCGAGAGGTGATCGCCTTCCTCGCTGACTGCGACCTAGTCAAATTCACAGAGCTACTGCCTGATGTACCGGAAGCTGTCGAGGCAACCGAGGATACACGCCGACTGGTGGAAATGATCAGGCCAGCCGGGGTGATCGTATCCGCCCCCGATACAGTGTCAGAGGAGGCGCCGACGGCATGAGCGTGGAATTTGCCACACCATGGCTTCTGGCTCTCCTCCCACTTGTGCCGCTCATAGCGGTGGCCAGGATGTGGGCCGGCCGAAGGTCAGCGGCCGCGCTCCGATACGCCCACAATCCACTCGCAACGCCCCCAAAACGAACGTGGCGTGTGGCCACCCAGCCAGCTTTGACGGGCCTAAGGCTCCTAGCCCTGGCGCTGGTCATCGTGGCTGTCGCACGGCCTCAAACCAGCGAGGCGATTCAGACCATCAATGGCGAGGGGATCGATATCGCCCTGGCGCTGGATATTTCCGGGAGCATGGCTTCGCTCGATTTTGCACCCCAGAACAGGCTCGGCGCCGCCAAGTCCGTCATTGGCGATTTCGTGGAGGCTCGTCCCTATGACCGGATAGGGCTGGTTGTGTTCGCCAGTCAGTCGTTCATCCAGGGACCACCAACGATTGACCACGATGTGCTTCAGGTGCTTCTGGCCGAGGTGGAGCTTGTCACGGACCTAGGTCTCGACGACGGCACCGCGATAGGCCTGGGACTCGCCAGTGCGGCCAACATGCTCCGAGGGTCAACCGCCGAAAGCAAGGTAATCATTCTGCTGACGGACGGTGCCAACAACGCAGGAAACATCGACCCCATAACGGCAGCGCTGGCCATCGAGGCCCTTGGCATCAAGGTGTATGCGATAGGCGCCGGACGGCCCGGAATAGTACAGATCCCGCAGCGTACGCCCTTCGGGACCAGGATCGTACGCTACCGCAGCGACCTGGACGAGGAGGTCCTCACAGAGATCGCCGCCACGACCGACGGCAAGTACTTCCGTGCCGAGAATGCGGCAGGGCTGGAGCAGATTTACGAGGAGATCAATAGGCTGGAAAAGTCTGAACTCGACGTGCAGGTTTTCACGCGATACGAGGAAAAAGCAGTCTGGCTGATCTTGCCCGCTCTGCTCATGCTATTGGGTGAACTAACGTTGAGGAACACGCTTCTACGGAGGCTCCCATGAGCCCTATCGCAGTCGGAGATCTGGCGTGACATTCGGCCAACCAGAGTTCCTATATGCCCTCGCGGCGGTCCCGGCCGCGGCCTTGCTCATGCTGCGGGCGTCCTGGCGTCACCGAGCCGCACTTGCGCGGCTCGGTGACGCAGGGCTAGTAATGATGTTGAGCGCCTCCGTCGATAAGAAGGCGCGTGGACTGAAGGGCTGGTTCTGGCTCTTGGCTCTGACCCTGACCATCATCGCCGTCGCGAGGCCTCAGTGGGGCAGCGACGTGGAGATAGTCGAGCGGCAAGGGGTGCAGCTCATAGTAGCGCTCGACGTATCCAAGAGCATGCTCGCCAAGGATATCAAACCAAACCGGTTAGAGCGCGCCAAGCTGGAGATCGCGAGCCTTATGGACAAACTCGGCGGGGACGAGGTCGGGCTGGTACTCTTCTCCGGCGCCGCGTTCCTCCAATTTCCGCTCACATTCGACTACGCGACCGCGCGCACGTTCTTGAATGGCGCTAATGCGGGCATGATATCGCGTCCGGGCACAGTGGTGGGAGAGGCGATCGACGTGGCGATCAAGGGGTTCGATGAGAAGAGCGCCGGTCAGAGGGTCATTCTGATCGTCACTGACGGCGAGAGCCATGAAGGTGACCCAGTGCAGGCTGCCGCGGACGCGTTTGAACTCGGCGTGGTCGTGTTCACCCTAGGACTCGGCGCAGGCGAGGGCGAACCGATACCGAACTATAACGAATTCGGCCGGGATGCTGGATTCGCACGCGACCAGCGGGGCAACATTGTCCTTTCGAAGCTGGATGAGGAGACGCTGCAGGCGATCGCTCGCGAGGGTGGCGGCGCCTACTATCGCTCCTCAGCCGACGGCAACTCAATAAACGCCCTTCTAGACGATTTTGACTCCCTTGAACAGGATGCCATAGCCCAGGAGGTGGAGACCCGACGCATCGAGCGGTTCCAGGGATTTTTGGTGGCCGCGCTGGTTGCCCTGGTGTTGTACGAACTCGTTCCAGACCGCGTCGCTTCGTGGATGAGGTGGCGAGATCACGCCCGACATGGGATGTCCGCGTGACCTACGCCCGCACGTCCCTCGGATATGTAGCGCTATCGCTTCTGACGCTGATTCTCGTCGCGTGCGGTCGTGGGGAGTCCGTGGCCAACAACCAGGGGAACGATGCCTTCGACACTGGAGACTTCGATGCGGCGCTGCAGGGCTATGAGGAGGTCCAGGAGTTGGCCCCGGATCGCGCGGAGCCGTTCTACAACTCGGCCAATGTTCACTACCGCAACGACGAACACGACCTGGCACAGGAAGACTTGCAGCAGGCGCTACTCACTGCAGACGACGATCTGGCGGGTGCGACGCTGTTCAATCAGGGAAACTCGTTCTTCAAAACTGACGAACTGGATCAGGCCGTGGAGTCCTACAAAGAGGTGCTCCGCATGGACCCGGACGACCAGGATGCCAAATACAACCTGGAACTGGCCTTGAGACAGATGGAGCAGGAACCAGGGCAGGAGCCGGAAGAGGAGCAGCAAGAGGGCCCTGGAGAAGAGCCGCAGGAAGACCAGGAGGACGGCGACGGCGATACTGAGGACGAGCAGGACCAGGAGGACGGAGAGGGCGAGCCTCTAGACGAGCCGGGTCCCGGGGAGGGCAAAGATACCGAACCCGACGAGCAGGGTGAAGAAGAGACCGGTCCCGGAGAGCCTCAGCCGACGGAGATCAGTGAGGATCAGGCCGAACGGCTGCTGGACTCGATCGGCCAGACCACTGAGACCCTGCAAAGTGCGATTCAACGGATAACTTTCGTCACCGGCATCGCTCCAGAGAGGGACTGGTAGGCTTCGCTGTGAATATGCCATCAAGATCGAAATTAGCCCTGATAGGACCGCTTGCCGCCTCCCTGGCAATGCTGCCTCTGATCGGCCTCGCCCAGGAACCGCCGATCAAGGCCGAGGTGGATCGCAACGAGGTGGCGGTGAACGATGTGCTCACCCTTACGGTGACCATCAAGGGCTCTCCGGTCGTGCCGAACCCTGCCCTGCCTCAGATGGACGGGGTCGACGTCGCCGTACTGAGCCGGAGCACTGCTAGCCAACTCAGTATCTTCTCCGGAAAGACTAGTGTACTGGCCGTAAGTCACTATCGGCTAAAGCCACTGAACCCTGGCACCCTGACCATCGCCCCGATATCGATCACCATCGCAGGTGAGGTTCACGAGACGGAGCCTATTACCGTTGAGGTTCACGCGGGCGCGTTTACTCCGCGCTCGGACCCGGAGCCTGCTCCGGGCAACCTGTCTGTCGCCGAGACATTTTTTGTGGAAGCCGAGGTTGACAACCCAAACCCGTACATCGGGGAACAAATCGACTACATATTCCGGTTCCACAGCGCCCTGAGTTTTGTGAATCCGCCACGCTACGATTCCCCGCCATTTATTGGATTCTGGCACGAGGGTGAGACCGACTCGCGACGCTACGAACTGTTTCTCAATGAGCGACAGTACGGCGTCATCGAACTGCGTACCGCCCTCTTTCCCACGGTCACGGGCACGCTGACAATTGAGCCTACCCGATATGGATTTCCCAGCACTGGTTTCAGGTCGAGTCGCCAACTCCTAACTAACACGGTCAGGGTGGACGTCCGCCCGCTACCCTCAGGGGCTCCAGCGGGCTTCGAAGGCGCAGTTGGTCAACTTGAGATCGACGCGAAGGTGGATGTGGAATCGGCCGCCGTGAACGAGCCCGTAACCTTGACGGTCATCGTGTCTGGCGCTGGAAATATCGAGACGTTGCCAGACCCGCTTCTGCCCGACGTGGCGGGATGGCGTTCATTCGTCGGCCCCCCTGCCGACGACACGCAAACCGTGGACGGCAGAATCGTTGGAAGCCGCTCGATCGAGCGAATCTTCGTCCCCACTGCCGAAGGCGAGTTCGTGATTCCCTCGATCTCCTATAGTTACTTCGATCCGAAGACGGAACTCTATGAAACTGTCTCCACCGATCCTATTTCGATATCGGTAACCCCGGGAAGCGTCGATGCTCCTCCTCCACTACAAACAAGGAGAGATCAGGTAGAGCGAGTCGACGCCGACATCCGCCACATCATGCCAGCTCCATCTAGCCTGGAGCAGCCGGACGGGCCGATAGTGGAACATCCCACCTACTGGGCCGTCTGGGCCCTTCCACTAATCGTGATTCTGGCCGGCACCGGCTGGAAGGTGTTGGGTAACGCGCGGCGCAGGCGGACGGCGGCAGGCGTCGCAGCCCACACCCGGGCCATGATGTCCCTGGACAACGCACGACAGCGGGGTGAAGATCCCTACGACACGGCAGCTGCAGTGCTGACCTCATACCTCTCGGAGATGCTTGGACA
>JASLXL010000281.1 GCA_030740335.1 SAR202 cluster bacterium
GCCCTCGCGGTCGATGACGATCGATTCCTTGGCGCTAATGAGGGAGTAGTCCAGGTTTCGGGCGCCCAACAGTCCCGTCTCCTCGGCGCGAGTGATGCAGATCTCGATCGGAATGTGCTCGGAGCCGTCTTCGAGTACCGACTGTACCCCCTCCAGGATGGCCGTGATGCCTGCTTTGCAATCGCCTCCCAGAATGGTGGTCCCGTCCGTGACGATGCGATCGCCGTCGACCGAAGGCTTGATGCCTCGACCCGGCTCGACCGTGTCCATGTGAGCTGACAGGAGCAGCGGAGTTTCGGGACCTTCACGAGCTACCAGGTTGCCGTAGTCGTCGGCACGCACGGTCAATCCTAGCGCTTCGAGGCGTCCGCGCAGATCCACGGCGATCTCGTCCTCCTCGCCGGAGGGACTGTCAATCACCGCCAGATCCATGAAGTTCTTAACCATTCGGTCTCGATTGATCATCTATTCGTATCTCCTTGGGTGTTTTCGGCTGTTAGTCAACGGCGTGGTGGGTCGGATGTCAAGCCGGCGGGCCGAGGCCCGATAGAACGCGAATCCGGTCGACATGGGACAGGTATGGCTCGGCCTCCTTCAAGAATCTCGTCAGAGTCTGATCAGCGGTCGAGTTTGTGGTGTCCAGGATAACCTTATTGTGAAGCAGCGATTGGTCAAACTCCTCACGGAAGCGCCGTAGTACCAGGGGCACGTCCTCGTGACGAAGCGGACCCCTCCTCGCCGGGGTCGTGGCCATGCGATGGCGAATTACCTGTGCATCAGCCTCCATGTGCACAAGCACAGTGTCGGGAGCCAGCTCCAGGAGCTCATTGTCCCACTCTCGAGCCCTTTGAAGGCGGTCCGAAAAGGTGCCTGATTCGCCGTAGCCGTGGTAGATGGGGGCATACACCGCGTCGGCGTAGTAGTGGTTGATGGATAGCACGTCGTTGTCGCGGTACATGTCGGGATGCAGGTGACGCCATATCATGTGCCGCTGCAGTTGTTCCAATACCCCGGGGCGCAGAGTGAGAATTTGAGCCTCGTCATCGGCGGTGTTAAGGTCGGCGTCATCTTTGCCGGGAACCGCTGCCTCGTCGTTGCCTCGCACGATCATGTGCCCGTCGAGGCGCGGAACGACGAAGTGGTCGTGCCAGCGGACATAGGGCACGCCCATTGTGCGAATCATCCATTGTGAGATGCCGGCAGCCAGGGTCTGCTTTCCGGTGTACTCGCACCCGATGATCAGTAGTCGCACTAGCTAGCTTGCTGGAACGACGGTCTTGGACTGGACGGTCATCTTTGCCAGGCGCTCGGGATCAGGGGCCGGCAGATCACCCTCGAAGGGCAAGAATGTCTTTTGCGGCGTCAACTCCATGTCTGTGTCGGCCATGTCCTGGGTGTAGAACCGTGACGAGGGGAACAGGTCGCCCGGGTACAAGAAGTTGGGCAGGGTGGCGATCTCCACACACAAGGCCGCCCCGACCGCAGACTCCAGCATGCCGCCAACCCACACCGGAATACCGGCATCGCGGCAGATGTCGTGGACCTTTATCGAGTTCGCTAGCCCGCCGATGCGTCCCGGCTTGATGTTGACGTACTTGCACGCGCCGACCTTTATGGCCTGCTCGACCGCCTTGACGCTCACCGCCGTCTCGTCGATGCAAATGGGCGTCTCGATCTGGCGTGCGAGTTCTGCGTGATCTAGGACGTCTGCATAGTTGAGTGGCTGCTCGATGAAGGCCAGCCCCATGGGATCGATTGCCTTGAAGAAAGGGAGGTCGTCCAGGGTGTAGCCAGAGTTGCAGTCGATGTGAAAGGTCATGTCAGGGAACGTGCTCGTCACAATTTGAAGCATCTCCAGGTCCCAGCCACGACCGACCTTGAGCTTAATACGCGGGAAGCCGGCATCGACGGCCGTCTGTATATTGCCGAGCAGCATGTCGTAGGAGTCCTGGATTCCGAAGTCGGCCCCGGCGGATACCGCGCGAGTTTCGCCGCCGAGGAGCCGATGGAGTGGAGTTCCGGTGATCTGAGTCTGGAGGGTCCACCAGCACTCCTCGATGCCGGCTTTGGCGAACGAGTTGCCCTTGAAGACAGCCAGCCGATCGTTGACTTCGTCGGCGGTATCGTACTCGCGCCCAACGACGTGGGGACCGAAGAACTCGGTGATATGAGAAAAGACCGAAAGCACGGACTCGGGAAGGTAGGCGGGAGCCTGCAGGGAGCAAACCTCTGACCACGCGGTGTGCTCGCCGCTCGTGGCCCGGACCAGTACCGAGTGGATGTCATAGTCCTCGCCGTACGAGGTACGCCACGGGTATATGAGCGGCATTTTGACATGATAGACATCCAGGCTGTTGATTCGCATTGGTCCTCCTCAGTTCGGACTGAGTACAACTTTCTTGTCGGCTAGTTACGATGCGTACCGGACCATGACCCTACCAGATAACGGATTCCTCAGAAACAAACCGGTCCGCCATCTTCCATCTTGTCTGGTCGTTGCGGTAGTGGTCCCGCTGGTAGAGGGGGTTGAAGCGGCCCCGTGGGTAGATGTCTACCACCTCGTTGCCGCGGGTAATCAGGTGGTAGCGCTGGTGCTGAATATCCGTTTCGCGTCGGCGTTCCGAGATCGGGAACGTGAGCGACACCTTGTCGCGCGGGGCTGTCTTAGCGATCACGGCGTACCGGTCGTCCCAACCGAGCTGGTGGTCGTCGTCGTTCACTGCGCAGGCCACCTCGGGCGGCGAGACCCATTCGGGGATGCGTATGCGCAGCTTGCCGACGGCCCGTTTCATGATTACGTCGACTTGCCCGGCATATGGGATGTGGCTGTGGATGTCGGCCCACTGAGACGGTCGATTTAGCAGTAGGTTTACACTCAGTGTGCCGTCAACAAAACCGACCACATGTTCCCAGGCATAGTACAGCGCTCGGGTGGCGTTGCCTGTGCAGCAGGCCATCATGCCTGAGCCGTGGCCGACGAACCAGTCATTGGCAGTGGGCCATCCCGCGAACCCGCCCAGGTTTCTTTCGGGCACTCGATCGACAGTGTCGGATTCCAGCGACATCGTTCCTAGCTTTTCCGGGTCTACTCGGGAGGGATCGATGTTATCTAGCGGCGCACCAATCGCTGATAGCGGGATTCGCGACTTGGCGCTAACGAGACCGCCCTCGGCCATATGAGATATCCAGTCGGAGCGTGTAAGCTGGCCCTCGGCGAACTGGTTGCGCAGCCAGCGGTCGGCATCGTCCCAGTAGTCGCCGAGTCCGGCGGAGCTGAGCTTGAGGGCTAGCCCGGTCATGCCTGCCACCTCGCACAGCTCGGAGGCTTCGAACTCGTTGATATTGTCGATGTTCTCTGGGAAGTACCCTACTAAGGCGTCGCCCTTGGTCTTGCCCCACAAGAATGCTGTGCGGACGAAGTCTGACAGGTCGTGGTCACCCACAGCCAATGCGTGGTCAAGTATACCCAGGAGAGGAATCATGTGGTGTTGAAAGTGGATTAGATTATTAACAGGTGGCGGGCCGGGATTAAAGCCCTGCTCGTCCGTTTGGTAGCCACTTTCGGCCTCGCCCTGCCCCGCATAGTTCGGCAGGAACTCCCCGTTGGGTCCGTAGTACTTCCCGTGGTGCACTATGTATCTGGAGAGCTTTCCGGCCAGTTCGATTGCCGGTTCGTACCCAGAAGCTCGGTGGTACTGGGCCAGGCCCTGGATTGTCCAGCCGGCCAGGCTGGCCCAGATGGCGATGGGTACCTCCGCGTTTTGGACGCGAGGCGTGTTCGGCAGGAAGCCGCCCTGAGGAAAGAAAGCGTAGTCGTCCCGGTCTATGGCAATACTTCGAAGGCCGCCTACGATCTTGTGTATCTCGCCTTCCCATGGGCCGGAGGGCTCGTGTTGCATGTAGAGCGTCATTGCGCCCATCAGGCGTGCGCTGAACATGTGCACTGAGTAGTGGCTCTGGCCGGGCTCGCATGGCTCGCACCAATCGGGGTAGGTCGCCCAGGGGTATGTGGGCCAGTATGCCAGTCCATCTGGTCCTATCATCCTCAGGGCCGTAGCCATCCACACCGGATCGACGTGATCGTTGAGCGTGCTGCCGGAGGCCAAACGCATTAATGGCAGCGCCTCCATGAACTTGGTCTGGCAGATGTCCGAGGGGCCGTGGCTCATGCTGGGTGGGTTAGATCGAAAATTCACTCTGAAGTAGAGGAGATAGTCCTTGTCTGGGTCGGTCGGAGCCGTCAGTCCGTTGACCGCCAGGGCCATGCGCTCCTGGAGATCGAGGGTGTCGGGAATCAGGTCCTGGTAGCGGTCGCCACCGTAGGGGTTGATGTCGAAAGACGGGATGTCCTTACGGATGTGTCTGTCGGAGAAGTTGCCCGTCGAAGTGTCTGTAGGTCTGTTCATTGCCGATGCTCTTGCCTCTCTCTCACACACTCGATTTAGCGAGAATCGTCTCACAGTATCGGGTGCACCTGCAAGACCCGATTGAGGCTTGCCGAGACCTGCTGGCGGGTCGTACCATGCGCTCGCGGCAGAAAAAGGAGTATCACATGAAGCAACGATTCGGCGACGGCCGTGACTGGTTCCTCGACAAGAAATTCGGGCTGTTCGTGCACTGGGGTTTGTACGCGATTCCGGCATGGCAGGAGCAGCACCAGTGGAGGGGGCGAGTGCCCCGGAAGGAGTACCAGAAGCTGGCCGACCAGTTCAACCCGGTGCGGTACGATCCCGACCAGTGGCTGGACATGGCGGAAGAGGCGGGTATGGAGTATGTCTGCTTCACAACCAAACATCACGACGGATTCAGCCTGTGGGATACAGCGCAGTCTGACTACAAAGTGACGAACTCGCCATACGGCAAGGACGTCTTGGGCATGCTGGCTGATGCTTGCCATCGCCGGGATTTTCCGTTGAGCCTCTACTATTCGGTGGCGGACTGGCACCATCCCAATTACCCGAACCAGGGCCGCAGCCATGAGCTTGATGGACCGCAACCCGGCGACAAGCCCGACATGGACACCTACCTAGAGTTCCTGACGGCGCAAGTGCGCGAGCTGTGCACGGGCTACGGTGACATCAAGGGTCTGTGGTGGGACATGAACGTCACAGGGCTGGTTGACCGAACCATCAATGACGCGATCCGTTCCATGCTGCCCAACGCGGTGATAAACAACCGAGGCTTCGACGAAGGCGATTTCGGGACTCCGGAGCGCGACATGGACGCCACCGTGGACCAGGTCCAGGAGTTTAGTCGGCTTACCGAGGCGTGCCAGTCTGTTGGCCGAGAGAGCTGGGGATACAGGGAGGACGAGGACTACTACAGCGACCGACACTTGATGGCCAGTATCGACAAGGTACTGGCCAAGGGCGGCAACTACCTGCTCAACGGCGGTCCGAAGGCCGACGGGACGATACCTGATGAGTCTGTTGAGATACTGCGTCGTGTGGGACGTTGGTACCGCGCCGTACGGGAGGCCTTTGACGATGCCGAGCCCGCGTCCGCGATGACCGACAACCGTGATGTGTCACTCACTAGGCGAGGCGACACGCTGTACGTACATCTGCACGAGCCGCCAAACGCATCAAGGGTGGTGCTCAGGCCGCTGGGCGTATTACCACGGCGGGCGACGCTGCTCAACACGGGGCAGGAGCTTCAGACGAGCCTGGACGCGTTGCCAACCGAGATCATGGGGCAGGGCGGCATATTGCGCGACGGAAACCGCGAGTTCCTGCGCGTGTTAGGACTGCCAGCCAACGAACTGTCTGGCGAGGTGATGGTAATCAAACTGGAATTCGACGCGCTGGGTTAGGGCGCTACCCTACAGCAGTGCATCGTTCAGCGTGACGCCGAAGCCTGGTTTGTCGGGCGGCGTCAGATGGCCGTCTTCCAGGGAGGGCTCGCCTAACCATAGCTCGTCTCGCGGGGCGTCTCGATTTCCGGGCAGCACTTCCGCCAGATTCTCGCAGTCGGTGGCGGCGACCAGGTGCAGCCCCCAGGCCTCGCCGCCTCTGTGTGGCACGACGGGAATGCCGTGTTGACGGGCTAGTTCGACGATGCTTAGGCCCGCTGTGATGCCGCCGCACCACGTGATGTCAGGTTGCCACAGGCCCAGGGCGCCTGAGCGCGCTATTTCCAGGTAGCCGCGATCCGTAAATTCGTGCTCTCCCCCCGCGATCAGCACTGGCATAACCTGCGAGCGCAGCGCAGCCTGCGCGTCCAGTTTGTCAGGGGATAGGATGTCTTCGAACCAATACAGACCGTACTCGGCCAACTGCCGCGACATCTCCAGGGTCATGGCGGCGTCCCAGGTCATATACGAATCCACCATGATCAGGGCCTCCGGTCCAAATGTCTTTCTGGACAACGCCGCCGACGCCACGGCCTCATCGTAAACAGAGTCGGAGCCGTTCCACCGGCTGAAAAACTTGTGGGCGGTGAACCCCAGTTCGTGATACCAGGCCATGTCCTCGCCAGAAGCGTACGCTCGGACACGTTTTTTGCGAATACCCCCCAGCAACGAATACACCGGCGCTGCCTCGGCTTTGCCCAGCGCATCCCATAACGCCAGGTCGACGCCGCTCAGCGCCATGATGGCGACTCCCTTGCGCCCGTAGGGGAGGGACGCCTCGTACAGCAGGTCCCACAGGGCTGCTATGTCCTCCACGCTGTCCATCTGTAGGCCCAGCAACAGCTCCCGGAAGTGGCCATTCACGATCGGCAGCGCAGATTTCCCGCCGCCACCATAGCCCAGCCCGGTGACTCCCGCGTCGGTCTCGATGCGCACGACGATTTGCCAGAGGTGTGTCCTCCAACCCGGTGCGACGTGCTGGTATTCAGGGTAAACGGCCTCAACCCCGGTGATCTTCACTCGCGGAACCTCCTGGTGGGTCTAGCTCACGAATGCTACATTCCTGTTGTCCGATCGGCAAGCGCTATCTCGGCAGCGATCTGATAGTGGCCGACCGCGCCTCAAACTTCTTCCTAAACGGCATAAGTATCTTCCTCGCGGAGAAGGGATTGGTGTAAACGGGACTTACCGCAGAGAACGCGAAAAACGCAGAGAAACACTAGAATCTCCGCGCTCTTTGCGGTCTCCCGGTGGTGTTATCTTGCCTGTGGCACGCCACCGTGGAGGATGCGATACGGTTGGTCGTCGCCGCGGATACCTGCCGATAGTATCTGCAGACTACGGTCCTCGAGTGGCACGTCGACCTTGGTCAGACCGCGCCTGTGTGATTCTCGAAGGGCTATTGCCGTCTCAAGGGCCATCAGGCCGTCGTCGCCAGAGCACTTCGGGGCCGTTCCGGTCTCGATCGAATTGACCAGATCTTCGACGATTGTGAGTCCCATGCCCGGGATGGATGTGGGCCATGGGAACGGATACCTGGCAACATGGCCCTTTCCTGGGGGGCGGTAGGGCGAGTTGGAGAACACGGGGAAATCGTTCGAGGTTAGGGCGAACAGTTCGAGCTCGCGGGTGTCGCCCACAGATCGGATCATGCCCTCCTCGCCCATGATGTCGAAGTTCCACTGGGCCGCGCCCGAGGGCGTACTGCGTATGAACGCCCTAGCTTCGTTATCGAAGGCTAGGTAGCCGTTACCCGAAATATCGTCGTCGCTGGCCGCGGCCTCGTCCGACTCCATCTCCCCGATGACCCACTGTACGTCGCCACCGGCAAGGAAACGCACTGTATCCAGCAGGTGGCTCCCATTGTGAGATAGGGTGCATGGCGCGTGTGCTGTGACCTGGAGCACCTTGCCGATCTGCCCTTCGTCTATGATGCGTTTTATCTGGGTGTAAAGGGGGTTCCATCTGCGGGCGCAATTGATTGCCAGAGCCACCCCTTCCTTGCGGCAGACTCGAACCATCGTATCGGCCTCTTGCAGTGAAAGGGAGATTGGCTTCTCCGCCCAGATCGCCTTGACGCCGGCGCGGGCCACGTCCTGTACGATTTTTGAGCGGGCGCGTGCGCTTGTGCATACGCTGACGATGTCGAGGTCCTCGTTGGCTAGCATTTCGCGATAGTCGGTGTATAGGTGAACCTTGGGAACCTGCCACCGCTCACCGAACATCTCTCGCTGGCCGTCGTGTAGGTCGGCCCCTGCGACGAGTTCGACCTGGGGCGAGTGAAAATAAGCCGGTCCGTGGCAGTATGGCAGGAACACTGATCCGCCATGTACTATATCGTCGTCAAAAGTGCTGCCCATGCGACCGAGGCCTATCACCGCCGCTTTGTAAGTTGTCATCCGTTCCTCCGTGGTTGTACTGGCCGATAATATATCAGCGAGAGTTTTGGGATATAAGTAGCACTGGTCGTTATTGCGAAATTGGGGAGTGATGCCACTGTGAAAGCGAAATCCACTCTAATACTCGTGCCGCTGGCGGTGATGTGGGTGGTTGAGCTCGTCAACATCCTGGTAGATCACCGGCTGGTGGAATGGGGCATTCTTCCGCGTACCGTGCCGGGATTGTTGGGTATCCCGCTGAGTCCCTTAATTCATGGCAGCCCAAGCCATGCGCTGTCGAACTCCATCCCTTTCGTCGTATTGGGCGGCGCTGTACTCATGCAGAGTGCTCGACGCTACGTACTGATATCTGTGCTCGTGATCTTCGCCGGGGGCGGGATCGTGTGGCTAATGGCTCGTGCCTCATTCCACGTGGGGGCGAGTGGGGTGGTTTTTGGGTACTTCGGCTACCTTTTGGCTCGAGGCTGGTATGAGCACACGTTCAAGGCAATCGCGATTGCGGTGGTGGCCCTAGTGCTCTACGGCGGCGTGCTGCTGGGGCTTGCGCCCACCTCCTCCGAAATCTCCTGGGAGGGCCATTTAGCCGGATTCCTTGTCGGCATCTTGGGCGCTCGCATGATGAAATCACACTCTCGCACGTAGGCCGGGCAACAGGTTCGTCTTGCCTGTCACGAAGGTGGCAACAGCCAACCTGGCGGCACGCGGATGGCGAGTAGTTCCGCCTGGGCGTATTCCTTGTCTTCGGAGTAGTTGAGCAGGCGACCAAGGTCTATCGGTCGGTGATGTCCACAATCCGAGCGCGCAACGTGACCTTTTCGACGATGGGAGCGGGGCGTTTGTACGATACTTTCAGGTAGCCGGTGGCGTACTAGATGCGCTCCCCCGAACCAATTTCCCTGCCCTCGTTCCGGTACACTGCGGCTATGGCCGTGCAGATGCTGTGGCAA
>JASLXL010000282.1 GCA_030740335.1 SAR202 cluster bacterium
GGATGCGATGGTTTAGTCCTCTATGCAGTCGCGCTGCCCTACCAAGGGTCGGACGATTCCAACCAACCCCCACCAATTGGAACCGTCCAAACTCACATTAGTTAGCGACTCTCTAGCCAGCAGCATCGCCTCGTGTCATCTCATCCTATCGGAGCGGGCATGAAGACCGTGGCATATGAAGTGGAAAAGCCGGAAATATCGCCCATGTCAACATGAGAACGTTTGGGAAATTGCAATCAGCGGTGAACGCGAAACCTCGGGGGCGGGGGGAGGAGAGGGGAAGGGAATGATCTCGAGACAAAGGCCAGGTTTCGGTCTACGAGTCAGATCAGCATCAACCGATCTCATCGAAGTCAGCTACTTGATCATCAGCACGAACAACCCCTTCACAACCGCCAGTCCAGCAAACGCCACCATTAAGATGATGAAATTCTTGACACCCATCAGGTTGATTATGAAGAAAAAGAAGGCTACCCCGAGTACGGACGCAACCATGTACATGAGCTTTTCGAATGCATCTGCAACGCCCTTGATTCGTATGGCTTCGACAAGGGAATTCGTAATTTTCTCTCGGGACGCCATGAGAATTCTCCTGAATAGCGGTCTAGTTGGTCTACGACAACTTGCTCGCCAGACGCGCGTATTATACCACTAGGCCAACCCGCGGAGGAGCGGAGGGTTTGATTTCATATTACGGGACGCAGGATACACGAACCGCGGCATTGTGCGGTGTGCTACAATTGCCGCCGCTCCTGTGATGGAGATTAAGCTGGCTACCGGAGAGGTGCAGTGGTGCTAGGCGTTGGACTGATTGGCGCGGGTGGTGTAGCGAAGAACCACATCTCAGCGTGGCTTAAGCTTGAAAACGCAAAGGTCGTCGCCGTAGCCGATGCAGACCCAAAGAGGGCAAAGGAAGCTGCGGCAGCGCTCAGAATCACGCGTTGGACGACCGACTACCTTGAGTTGCTTGGGTGGGACGGCGTCGACGCTGTGGACATTTGCACCACAGAGGCCACCCATGGTCGAATCGCGTCGGATGCTGCGGGCGCGGGCAAACACGTTTTGGTCGAAAAGCCCATCGCGACTACCCTCGAAGATTCTGACAGGATCATTTTGGCTGCCCACAACACAGGCGTGCGGCTCATGGTAGCTCACACCTACCACTTCTACGACCATTCCGTTAGCGCCAAGGAAGTCATAGACAGTGGGGAGATCGGCGACCCGGTATACGTGCGCTTCAGCGCGGGTGGCGGCTTCTGGCGGCAAGACTGGGGTGGGAACCGGATCAGTCCGGCGGATACGGGCGGCAACGTTGTTACGAACGGGGTCCATGCGACCGACCTCTGCAACTGGTGGATCGGCGCCCGACCCATCTCTGTGTACGCCCAAGCCCAGAACATCACTTCTTCCCACCTCGAGATGGACGACTACTTCATGATCACTATCAAGTACGACAGCGGAGCGATCGCGGTCGTGGATCTCAGCCGCGCCAACGTACCGCGTTCTGCGCAGTGGGGCTCGATCACGATCATGGGCACCGACGGCGAGATCACGACAGGCGGGCAACGCGACACTCAAGTCATGCACAACGACGACGGTCTTCGCACCTTCGGTCTCGACATTCAACATGGATTCGACCGTGAGATAGCCGCTTTTGTGTCCTGTGTCCTGGACCGTACGACCCCTCCTATTACAGGTGAGGATGGCCGGATCGCGCTGGAGATGTGTCTCGCGGCTGAGGAGTCGATCAGGACCGGCGAGGTTGTGCTAGTGGGGAGCGGCTAATGTCAGCTGGCAAGCTCAATTTCGCGGTGCTTAGCATGAGCGGCCAGAACGGCCATTATGCCGACACGCTGTTCCGGAACCCAAGGGTGGAGATAGTTGCCGTTACCGACGACGCCCCGGAGCCCGACGTCCGACAGAAGAATGTCGAGGCAGCGGAGAAATTTGGGGTGCCATACATCGAAGACGTGGACGAGGTGCTTTCGCGCTCCGATGTGCAAGCGATAAGCTTTTCGAGTCCCTTCGACCGGCGCGCTCCACTTGTCGAGAAGATGGCCTCGGCCGGCAAGCACATTTTCGGGGACAAGCCACTGACAGATAACCTGGCGGACGCGGACTCGATCATAGAGTCGATAGCCCGACATGGGGTCAAGCTCATGGTCGGACACAACTACAGGTTCAATCCTGCGATCCTTCAGGCCCGAGAGGCGCTCCAAAACGGCGACGTGGGCCTGCCATGGGCCATCCACAGCGAGTGGATCATCGCCGCCGGCAAGAAGGTCGCAGCGGTCGGTGAGCTTCGCAACCACGGGATGTATCCACTCGACGCGCTGCTGTACCTGGTCCCAAATAAGCCACTGAGTGTGTATGCGGTGACCGGGTCATTTTTCTTCGAGGAGGCGAGGACCAAAGGTCTAGAGGACCTGGCGTTCATCACCATGAACCTCGAGCACGGCGTCATAGCGTCCACGTCGGTGGGCCGGACTGCTGTCGCGCACCCGAATGCGTATGGAGGCGACCAGACCATTCGTATCCACGGTACCCACGGGATGATCTCCCTGGACGCCAACCAGCCCCACTGGAACTCCTACGAGAAATCGGGCAACAGATCCGTGAAGTATGGTTTCGACGCGGTGTATGACGCCCTCGACCATTTCGTGGACAGTATTCTAAATGACACCGAGCCGATGTGCGGAGCCCAGGCCGCGCGCGATACGTTGGAGATCACTCTGGCAGCTCTGGAGTCCGCCTGCGAGAACAGGGTCGTGGAACTGCCGCTGGTCAGTGGCAGCTAGACCTATCGCCAGTGAATGTCGACCGAAAGGGTTGTCGGCGGACTATTGCGGAATGACAATCTCAATCTCGCGAACCTCTTTAACCTCGCGCCCTTGAGGGGTCCGAGCGAGCACCACCAGGGTCCATGAGAGTGTTCCACCCTTGGCGTGGGGCGGCCAATCCTTAGCGATCTGCAACCTTACGTTGAGTCGCTCAACCGTGTCCGAACGAACCCTCAGGCCTTCGCCAAACACAGCGGTGCTGTGTACGAACGAGTCTGTGAATTCCTTGACCTCGCGCTTGGGCGCCGTTGGACCGGCCAGTTGTGTACCACGCCCTATCATCCCTGCGCTGCGACCCATGGGCTCGGGTTTGATCCAGGTCTCCGCCCACCGTTCGTCACACACGAGATCAACTCGACCCTCCTCCAGCACCGCGTCCCGCTTCGAGCGCACTTCGACCACAACGGGCAATTCGTCGCCCAGCGTGTATGAGCCCTCGTCAAGGCTAAACTGCAGTCGCAGGGGGCCTCGGAACAAGCCTGGCAATAAGAATCCGAGCAATCGGCACCTCCAGCGGTTCCGGTCTCTCACGAGACGCAAGGGAATGGTAGTCACCAGCCACGGCCAGGTCAACGCCTACTAGTGCGGAGACCAGAAACCCATCTCTCCACTTGCTATCGCCCGGATTGACGGCGTTTGATCAAGACTGGCAACGATGATCTGTGAACCCGAGAACAGGCCGCTCACGTCTGAGATCACTCCTCCGGCCGACCTGCCTGCAAATACGAGGGCATCGCTGCCCGGGGACCAGACCTGATGGGAGTAGGAAAATTGATCGAAGAACTGGAAAAGTGTGATCTGGGGTCCACTTGGCTTGAACTCAGTGACAAACTGAACATTCTCGTCTTCCATGTCTAGTACTTGCCAGCGAAAAACCCCCGCCTGATCGGTTAGCGTTACGTACGCGAGCTTGGAACTGTCCGGGGACCAGTAAAAAGCGATGAGGGTGTCGTCGATGACTGACCCGACGCTTGTGCCGTCTGCTCGGAAGAACTCAATGGTGTCGTAGATACCACCCACGGATATCCTGGAACGGGCCAGGGCTAGCGTGCTGCCGTCGGGCGACCACAGGAATGCGACACCAGACTCCACCGACCCCAACGTGGTGCGATTGTTGGATATGGCGTCCTTAATGACTAGGTTTCGGCCTCCGTCGCCGTTGGGGACCACCAGAGTATATCGGGCACCGGATGGCCACCAAGCTGGCGCGCGATATTGTGCGTCGCGGTCATCGAGGGTAGTCACAAATTTCTCACCCTCGGAATCCACGACGAAATGCTCGTCCTCGCCGTGCACGACCAGGTAGCGCGAGTCCCCGGACCAGGATGCATATAGAGGGGCCCGCTCAAGAATTTTCTCGGCTGAACCCAGATCGTCGGTATGCAATAGGTACATGGCCAGCTGCTCTTGTCTGCTGACGACAAGGGCCAGCCAGGTGCCGTCGGGAGACCACAATGGGTAGTGAACCATGCTTGGCAAAATTGCGCCGGTTCCGGTCTCGTTTCTGAAGACGACCCGCGGCGACTCTTCGCCCTGCCGGTACAAATAGAGCGCTGCAGGCTCTCCGGAGTCGAGGGACATGCCGGAAAAGACGATACGGTCCCCGGCCGGAGACCACACAGGCCAGATGAAGAAGCCATCGCCGGGGTCGATCCTCGACGGGCTGATGCCTTTCGGTCCAGTGAGGAACACACGACCCTCGTCGTCAGAGTAGACGATCAGGTCTAGGTCCCCTTCCCGTCCCTCCGCGAAGTGCGCCGCGGCAGAAGTAGTGGGCGTTTCCGAACCTGGAATACTCGTCCCAGAGGTGAGCGCTGACGTATCGTCGCTCTCCAGCGTGGAACTTTCGGGCTCCGTGCCAGACGGCACAGATGCTCCGCATGCTGCGGCAACGATAACCAGCAGAAGGTACCCGGTGACAGTCGTGATCCGGCTGTGTCCCAACAGACCCGTGATGATCTGCACGCTTTCACCCTTGTCGAGGACTACGCTGTACACATACTACGGGATTGGATGCGGTGCAGGGCGCGAGATCACGCAGCGGTGAAACAGTGGAGCG
>JASLXL010000283.1 GCA_030740335.1 SAR202 cluster bacterium
ACCCCTCTGCTACCGGCAACAGTGATCGGCAACCGCCTCGGCTGCGACCTCTGGCTCAAGCGAGAAGACTGCACCCCCATCGGATCGTTCAAACTCCGAGGCGCTCTGGTAGCCATGGCGCGGTTGGCGGACAGTCTGCCATCCATGGGTGTCTACGTGGCCTCCGCCGGCAACTACGGCCTGGCGATCACGGTGGCCGGGCAGAGGCGAGGTGTTCCCGTAACGGTGGTTGTCCCAGAAGGCGCTACCCCCTCAAAACTCGAGCGCATTCGTCTCAGCGGCGGCCAGGTGGTCGTCCATGGAAGCGACTTCGACATCGCCAAGGACTTCGCTCGCAATAAGGCCGCCAAGGATGGGGCCGCGTTTTGGGAGGACGGCGTCATCGAGGAGACGGCCCACGGCGCGGCTACTATCGGGGCCGAGATTGCGAACCACTCCAAGCCATGGGACTGGGTGGTGGTGCCGCTGGGCAACGGTTCGCTCATCAAGGGCATCGCGTCCGTCATCAAGGCGCGGAGCCCTGACACGGCCGTGATCGCAGCCGTACCAACGGCCACGCCGGCGATGGCGCTGGCCCTACGTGGCGAATCCTGGGACGAGTCTGCGCCTGTGGAAACCCTCGCTGATGGCCTGGCGGTCCGAGTACCTATCATGCCGATCGTATCGGAATTGAAGGAGTTGGTGGATGACGCGTGGCTAGTGGACGAGTCCAGCCTGCTCCCGGCGGTCAAGAGCCTGCTTGAGCTGGAGCAGGTGGTCGCCGAGCCATCGGCCGCCATCTCCATCGCTGGCCTGGCCGACCATCGCGCCGAAGCTGCGGGACACCGCGTCGCCGCTGTTATCACCGGATCGCATCTGAGCACCAGCCTGATTGTTCAGGTCGCCACTACGGACGGGCTGCTTTAGATCGAGGGTTATTGGTCTTGGGAAGCGAAATACAAAAGCGAAATACGTTCGTTTATATGCGGACAGGACCGGCCCGGAAATCGCTACGCCATTTATGGTGCTCACGGGCAACAGGCAGTATCGGGTCCCCTATACGTAGTCACCGTCCGCCGCGTACACGTCCGACGGCTATAGCGTCCCTCGTCGACCGGGATTCCCATAGACTCCGCCAGTTCCAAGACCGTCGCCATACTGATACCGGGTAGCGCCTCACTTCGACCCAGGAGCATGATTCGCCCATCTTTGACGAACATGAAGTGCCCGTGTGGACTCGGTGATGCAGTCCTTCTGATCGGTCTTCAGCGCCCAAACACCATCGTCGGGCACCTGTGCCCTCTTGTTTGGCCGCGTGCCGGGGTAAGTATGTCGCGGGCGTAAAGACCCGTACGCCTGTGGAATAGGAGCGTGCGAAGTCGGAGAAATCCAGAACCTGGCAGTATATGAGTACGTCGACCACCGGTGCGCCGCTGCATAACGGTGGGCCAGTACTAACAACCTGGCCAACAACAAATCCGTCGCCAGTTTGACGCGACTCCGGGTTAGCCTCGATGACGCTGAGGATCCCGTCAACCATCTCGTCTAGGGTGATCCCGGGGTCGACATGGCCGCCCTCCACACTATTGCACAGGCTCTGGAGGTGCTCTCTGAACTTGAAGACTAGGCCATCGAAGGTGCGCATCGTACAGGCCGCCGCCGGACTCGGAGCCGTCTGAGCGCATCCCAGCAACTGCCTCGGAGTTAGGTAGCAGGTCATTGTTCAGGTAGGCCATTAACTCCCGGATGGCCCCGCCATCTGCCAACTCCCAAAAGCAGGTTCTAGGGGCTGGAAGGTTGGCAAAACGCCCAAGACCAACCTCTATCAAACAGTAATCCGACCCGCTCAACTAAGCGTGCGCAGCACCCATCATCTCCTGGACTGTCCGTGCTATGTCTGCTGGTGTAGGGATGATCGAGGCGCCAGCGGATGCCAGCGCCTTGATCTTTTCCTCGGCTCGAGCCGCACGGCCAGTGATGATGGCACCAGCGTGGCCCATCCGGCGGCCCGGGGGGGCGCTCTGGCCCACAATCAGCACTGCCAGTGGCTTATTGAAGTGCTCTTTGACGTACTCGGCGGCGTCCTGCTCTCTTGATCCACCGATCTCGCCGATCATCACCACTCCGTCCGTATCCGGATCTGACTCGAACATCTCCAGTACATCTATGAACGATGTCCCGCTTAGAGGGTCGCCACCGATACCTACACAGGTCGACTGCCCTATACCCATCCCGGTGAGCTGTCCAACGGCCTCATAGGTGAGGGTGCCGCTCCGGGAGACTACTCCAATCCGGCCCGGCTTGTGAATGTGGCCGGGCATGATACCTGCCTTGACTTTCTCCACGGGAGAGATCAGTCCGGGGCAGTTCGGGCCTATCAGCCTGGTTTCTGTTCCCTCTAGATAGTGGACAACTTTTACCATGTCCGAAACCGGTATTCCTTCGGCGATACAGGCTATCGTCGGCACACCGGCATCGGAGGCCTCAACTATTGCGTCCGCCGCGAAGGGGGGAGGGACAAAAATCAAGGACATGTTTGCCCCTGTGGCGTCCAAGGCCTGTCCCACTGTGTCATAGACCGGCACGTCTTGATCGGTGGTCTGGCCGCCCTTGCCGGGCGTCACGCCAGCAACAACGTTGGAGCCGTATTCCGCGCACAGGCGGGCATGGTAGCTGCCCTCCTTGCCGGTAATGCCCTGGAACATCAGGCGGGTGTTTCTATCTGCGATTATGCTCATCCACGCTCCCTCAAAAAGGTTCTCGTTGTTTCTAGGCAACTACTGTTCGATATATGGTCTGTGCAATTCTTCGAATGAAGAAAGAAGAGAAGAATATATAATAATTGTGAGGGGCACCCTCACACACCCGGCAAAGGGGCTGCGCCACTCTGCACGCCCCCTACTCACTGGAAAGCAACCTATTTGTGTCCGGTGGCCATCCGATGGTAATCCGGCCCTTCAGCAGGCTCAGAACAGGCGACGGGGTTATGTCCCTCTACACTCTGTCGGAATGGGTAACTTACTTTGACGCTCTGATTGCGTCGGCTACGTCGCCGAGGTTTTCTACCAAAGAGAGATTGAGACTTGATGCCTGGAGCATCTGACGGCCCTGGTCCGCGTTCGTTCCCAGCATTCGAACGACTATGCGCCTGTCCTGATGTTCCGTGCCCTCGATCGCGGCGAGTATACCGCCGGCGATCATGTCGCCGCGGAGAATGCCGCCAAATATGTTGATCAGGACTGTATCCACGTTCGGGTCGGACAGGATAATCCTCAGAGCCTCGGCGACTTTTTCCTCGTTGGCCCCACCCCCCACGTCCAGGAAATTCGCCGGGCTGGCGCCGGACTCTCCGATAACGTCCAAGGTGGCCATGGCCAGACCCGCGCCGTTGACCAGGCAGCCGACGGTGCCGTCCAATTTCACGTAGCTAACGTCCGCTTCCCGGGCCCTCAGTTCAAGGGGATCCTCCTGCGAGGTATCTCTCAGGTCTTCCAGATCCTTGTGCCTGAAGAAGGCATCGTCTTCGAAGTCCATCTTGGCGTCCGCAGCCAATATCCTGCCGTCCTCGGTTAAGACGAGCGGATTGATCTCGACGAGCGAGCAGTCATTGTCGAGAAACACCTGGTACAGATTCGCGATCATCGTCGACAAGGGGCGCACCAACTTCGGCCCGATATCGAGCCCGAACGCTATTTTGCGCCCCTGGAATGGCAGAAGCCCCAACACGGGGTCGACCTTCTCACGCAGCAACAACTCCGGCATATTCTCGGCTACCTCTTCGATCTCCATCCCACCGGCAGCACTTGCCATGACAACCACCCCCTGTGCGGCGCCGTCGATCACGAGCCCGAGGTACAGTTCGCGCTTGACCTCGATCGCTTCTTCGACCAAGACGCTGTTAACCGGCGCACCTTCCGGGCCGGTCTGGAACGTCACGAGGGTGGTGCCAAGAAGAGCTTTTGCTGCTTCTTCGGCCTCTTGTGGGGTGGAGACGACCTTGATCCCGCCGGCCTTGCCTCGTCCACCGGCGTGGACCTGGGCCTTGACGACAACCTTGCGACCTAGTCGTGTAGCTACGGCGCGCGCCTCTCCGGAAGTCGTGGCAACCCCACCTTCCGGAACCGCGACACCGCCCTTGTCTAGTATCTCTTTTGCCTGGTATTCGTGGATCTTCAAGTAGCAGCCCTCTCTTCATAGTCCCGGGGTGCGGACAGAGCAAGCCCCGGTGACATAGTTTCCAGTATGGTGTAGTGATATTGTGGCGGAGGGAGTGGGATTCGAACCCACGTTCCCTTTCGGGAAACCTGTTTTCAAGACAGGCGCCTTAAACCACTCGGCCACCCCTCCGCAATCTACAGTCCTCTGGAGCACCACGAGGCGCTCCCTTTGCGTATTGTACTCCAGAGACGGTCCCTATCGCTTGGCAGCCACGCTGTTGGAACAAGCTTGCACTCGCGCATCACAACTTGCTTCGAGTGAAGTGCTCGGTGTCGAATCGTGGCTGAGATTCGCTGTTGTACAATGAGCACCATGTCAGATTACGACTACGACATGCAAATCATAGGCTCCGGTCCAGTTGGGAAGAGCGAGGCCATTCAGTCCAAGAAGCTGGGCAAGACGGCGTCCTTAGACTGGATCAACCGGGTGGGGGCGTAGTGACAGACAAGGCCGGACCGTTCGTCGACTCGACGGGTAGGCTGCTTGTCGGCGGGCCGGATTCGATACGGCCTGGTACGTGCGCGGTCATATTCGACGGCGACGGCAAGGTCCTGCTGGAACGCCGGTCCGACAATGGGTTCTGGGGCCTGCCCGGAGGTGCGGTGGAGATCGGCGAATCGGTCGAGCAGGCCATCAGACGCGAGGTGATGGAGGAAACAGCGCTTGTAGTTGGGGTAAGGCGCCTCATCGGCGTCTACTCCGACCCCCTCCGATACAACATCTCGTCATACCCCGACGGCAATGTAGTTCACTGGGTCACGGCAGTGTTTGAGTGCATCCGCATCGGTGGCGAGCTGCAGATATCCCACGAGAGTACAGACATCCGCTACTTTGACGCCGGCAACCTACCGGAGAACACGCTGCGATCCCACGCACTTCGTGTCTCCGACGCGCTAGACCCCGCCTCGGGACCCTTCATCAGATAGCCCCTACAAGGGGCTTTGGGTGGCTGGGTGAGGGCGACTTGCCCAGCTAGGTGGTCGCCTTGCGGTCCTTTAGGCGGCGGTCGTGGAACAGGTAGTGATTGGCGTAGCCGGCATATGTGCCGAAGTGGTTGCTGGCCCAAGACCGCATGTTCTTGCGTGACATTTTCGTCCCGTCCAGGTACCAGTCCTCCAAGGCCCTCTCGATCCACACATCCACAGGGAACGCCTCCGACTTGTCGAGGGAAAAGAGGAGCACGCAGTTGGCAACCTTGTCTCCGACC